>QNCF01000091.1 GCA_003644395.1 Candidatus Omnitrophota bacterium | reverse complement strand
TCAATAATTTTTAAAAGTTTACTCCATGTCTTTTCAGATACAAGGTTTTCTGCATGGTCAGTAATTGATGCAAAATCAAAATTCCCTTTATCTATACAGTAATCAAGATTTTCCTCTGGTGTCCCGTTTCTATCCCTTCCACATGGAGAAAAAGAGGAATGTATATGGAGGTCTCCAAAATAAATTCCCCCTTTTTCCACAATACTCAGAGATTTTGATTTTGTCTCTGTTATTTTTCTGAAATGTGGTATCTCTTTATCTGTCTTTATTTCAATTTCAGAAAGGTAAAAGCAATTTTCCATTCTTCCATAATAAATAAAATTTTCACATTTGATTTTTAGGTTATAATATTCTTTTTTTCTTTCAGGTTTTATTTTAAACTCAATATTTTTCCAGCAATTTAATTCTTTAATTTCAACTTTATGGACTTCTTTATCATCCAGGAAAAAGTGGATGCATTGATTATCAGGAACCTTTATCTTAAATCTTAAAATATTTTCACTTGCAAGTGGGAGTCTCAGACAGGATATTACATTTGCTCTTCTGAAATGTTCTTTCTCATCTTTTATTCCTGCACTGAAACCATAAATTATAAATTCTCCATCTTTCTTTGGATTTCCTATTTCAATTTTATAACTTTTCATTATCATTTAAGATTTTTGCGGAGAGGGGAGGATTCGAACCTCCGTCCCCCTTGTGGGGGAAGCCGATTTCGAGTCGGCCGCAATAGTCCACTCTGCCACCTCTCCCTAAGTTAATTTTACCCTTTTCTTGGGCCGAATATTAAAGTCCCTATTCTGATTATATTTGCTCCTTCCTCTATTGCTATCTCCCATGTATCACTCATTCCCATTGATAGGTATTTCATTTCAACATTTGGAAGAGAAAGTTTTTTGAAATTATCAAATAACTCTTTTGTCAATCTGAAATATGGTCTTATTTTTTCAGGTTCTTCAAAGAAAGGCCCCATAGTCATAAGCCCTTCAATTTTTATATTTTCAAATTTTGAAATTTCCTTTATTAAATTTTCTGCATCTTCAGGAAAAACACCCGATTTCTGTTTCTCTTTACCACTATTAATTTCAATCAAAACAGGGTATACAACTCCTTTCTTTTTTGCATGTTTATCAATTTCATAAGCAAGTTTAACAGAATCAACTGTTTCAATCATATCAAATATCTTCAATGCCTTTTTAACCTTATTTGTCTGAAGGTGTCCTATAAAATGCCATTTTACCCTTTTCCCTATAATACTGTACTTTTTTTCAGCTTCCTGGACATAATTTTCTCCAATAAGTGTTATCCCTGCTTCTATCGCTTCCATGATTTCTTCAACACTCCTTCCCTTTGTTGCACAGAGAAGCTGGACTCCTTCTGGAATTTTTGAAAGTATTTCTTTAACTCTTTCTTTTATCATTATAATATTATAAGGTTTTTCAGGCAAGATTTAAAAGATTTTTTTATTTTTGACTTTATTGCTTTTTGGGAATATAATCTTAATAATTTTTATAAAGGGGAAAAAATGGAAAATAAAACAAAATTTTTAAAAAAGGAAGAGGTTGAAAGGAAATGGTATCTTGTTGATGCAAGCGGTAAAATACTTGGTAGACTTGCAAGTAAAATTGCCACCATATTGATGGGAAAACATAAACCTGTCTGGACACCACATGTTGATACAGGGGATTTTGTCATAGTTGTTAATGCTGAAAAGATAAAAGTGACTGGCAAAAAACTTGCAGAGAAAAAGTATTATAAGCATTCAGGATATCTTGGTGGTTTAAAAGAGGAGACTCTTTATTCTCTTTTACAGAAAAGCCCTGAAACAGTTATAAAACTTGCTGTTAAGGGGATGCTTCCACACAATAAACTTGGAAGGAAAATGCTTAAAAAATTGAAGGTCTATAGAGGGCCTGAGCATCCACACCAGGCCCAGAAACCTGAAAAGATAGAGATATAGGGGGGTAGAATGAACAAAATTTATATAATAGATGTTACAAATAGAGACGGTGTTCAGACAGCAAAACTCGGGCTTGCAAAACTGGAAAAGACAATGATTAATTATTATCTAAACCAGATGGGTATTTTCCAGAGTGAAATGGGATTCCCTGTTACAAGGCATGAAATAAATTATCTTAATGCAAACCTTATTCTTGCAGAAAAGAAAGTTCTTCATCCTATAAGACTTTCAGGATGGATGAGGGCAATTGTTGATGATGTTGAAGTCGGTTTTAAGAATGTGCCAAAGTTAAAACATGTAAACCTTTCCATCTCAACCTCCCAGCAGATGATTATGGGAAAGTTCCAGGGAAGGAAGAGTTTCAAAGATATAGTTAAGATGATGATGGATGCTGTTAAACTTGCAAAAGAGAAAGGAGCTGAAACTGTTGGAGTGAATGCTGAAGATGCTTCAAGGACAGACCTTGACAAACTTATAGAATTTTCAGTTAAGGCAAAAGAAGCAGGTGCAGATAGAATAAGATACTGTGATACTGTTGGATATGATAGCCCATTCACAATTTATGAAAGGGTATATAAACTTGCAAAAGAGGTTAAAATTCCAATAGAATTGCACTGCCATAATGACCTCGGAATGGCTGTTGCATGTTCAATAGCAGGAGCAAAAGCTGCCATTGATGCTGGAGTTGATGCATATATAAATACCACAATAAATGGGATGGGTGAAAGAACAGGTAATGCAGACCTTGTCTCTGTAATACTTGCAGTAAAATATGCAAGTGGAATTTCAGGTAAATACAAACTTGATGAAAGGATAAATTTGAAGATGGCATGGAAGATTGCACATTATGCTTCTTATGCATTCAAAGTTCCAATCCCTATAAACCAGGTTGGAGTTGGAGAAAATGCATTTGCCCACTCTTCGGGAATACATGTTGATGGTGCACTTAAAGATAGAAGGAATTATGAATTGTATGATTTTGAAGAACTTGGAAGGGGAGAGCCAGAGATTGTTGAGACTGGAAGGATGATAATACTTGGTGAGTACAGCGGGATAAAAGGTTTGAGGAATGTTTATGGAAAACTTGAGGTTGAGTTTAAGGATGAAGAGGAGGCGAGAAAAATTCTTGAACTTGCACGTTATGCAAATGTTCACAAGCAGAAACCATTGACAAATGATGAACTTATATTTATTGCGAAGCATCCAGAAGAGGTTAGACTCCTTATGACTGTAACACCTTAATTTATTGAATAATGGGTCAGACAATAGCAGAAAAGATTTTCTCTTCCCATTCAAATAAGAAAGTAAAAGCAGGTGATATAATAATTGCTGATGTTGATGTTTTGATGGCACAGGATGGGACAGCCCCTCTTGTCATAAAATCTTTTGAAGAATTGGGAGATAGGATTTTTAAAAATGAAAATGTTGTATTTGTTATAGACCATAATAGTCCAAGTCCTTCCCAGTCTGTTTCTTCACTCCACAAAATTATGAGGGAATTCAGTAAAAAACACAATTTAAAAATTTTTGATATAGGAGAAGGTATATGCCATATACTCCTTCCAGAAAAAGGATTTGTAAAACCAGGCCAGCTTATCCTTGGTGCTGACAGCCATACTCCAACATATGGTGCTTTAAATTGTCTTTCCTGTGGTGTCGGTTCAACTGACCTTGCAATATCTCTTTTAACAGGTAAAAACTGGTTCAGAGTCCCTGAGACAATAAAGATTGAATTTAAAGGGAAACTTCCTGAAGGAGTATTTGCGAAGGATATGGCATTATATATGGTTAAAAATCTGACTTCTAAAGGGGCAATTTATAAATCTATAGAAATAAAAGGGGAAACAATATCTTCTCTTTCAATGGATGGAAGGTTTACAATATGTAATATGGTGACAGAGGCAGGCGCAAAATTTGGGATAATGGAGGTTGATGATAAGACTGTTGGGTTTTTGAAAGAAGCAGGAATAGATGAGATTGAACCTGTATTTGCTGATGATGATGCATTCTATGAGAAGGAAATTGTTCTTGATGTATCAGATTTAAATCCACAGGTAGCACTTCCACACAGTGTTGATAATGTATATGATATTGGAGAAGTTGAAGGTATTGAAATAAACCAGGCTTTTGTTGGAACATGTACAAATGGTAGAGTTGAGGATTTTGAAATTGTTGCAAAGATACTTAAAGGGAAAAAAGTGAATCCTGATGTTAGATTTATATGTACTCCTGGTTCAAGGAAAGTATATCTTGAATGCATTAAAAGAGGATATATCCAGACCATTATTGAAGCAGGTGGATGTGTAACAAATCCTGGTTGTGGGCCATGTGTTGGAACACATCAGGGTATCCCGGCAGATAATGAGAATGTTATATCAACAGCAAACAGGAATTTTAAAGGAAGGATGGGTAATGAAAAATCGTTTATTTATCTTGCTTCTCCTGCAACTGTTGCAGCAAGTGCTATTGAAGGGAAAATTACAGACCCGAGGAAATACATTTAAAAATGGAAATACTTGGATTAACTTTATGGAAACTCAGGGAACTTTTAAAGAAAAAAGAGATATCCTGTTATGAGGTTGTAACTTCTCTTATTGAGAAAATTTATGAGGAAGACAGAAAATTGCATTCATACCTTTATGTGAATGAAAAGGCAGTTGAGGAGGCAAAGAAGATAGATGAGAAGATTGTAAAAGGAGAGATTGAAGGAAGTCTATTGGGCATACCTATTTCTGTAAAGGATAATATCTGCACAAAGAATATGCCAACAACATGCGGTTCAAAAATACTTGAAAATTTTTATTCCCCTTATGATGCCACAGTAATTGAGAGGATTAAAAGAGAGGGAGCAATTATAATAGGGAAAACTAATATGGATGAGTTTGCATTTGGTTCTTCAACAGAAAATTCTGCATTTGGGCCAACGAAAAATCCATTTGATAACAGCAGAGTCCCTGGAGGTTCTTCAGGTGGTTCTGCTTCAGCAGTGAGTGCAAATTTATGTTTTGCATCTCTTGGTTCTGATACAGGTGGTTCAATAAGGCAACCTGCATCTTTCTGTGGAGTTGTTGGTTTTAAACCAACTTATGGGAGAGTCTCAAGGTATGGACTTGTTGCATTTGCTTCATCCCTTGACCAGATAGGGCCAATAACAAAGGATGTGAGGGATTGCTGTATACTGCTTAAAGTCATATCAGGTAAGGACAGGAAAGATTCAACATCTCTGGAAAAAGAGGTATGTGATTATGAAAGTTATATCCGAGAAAGGATAGATGGGGTTAAAGTTGGGATTCCAAAGGAATATTTTGTTGGAGGGATAGATAGAGAAGTGAAGGAGAAGGTGGAGGATGTTATAAAAATAGTTGAGGAAATCGGTGGAGAAGTTGTTGATATATCTCTTCCACATACTGAATATGGTATAGCAACTTATTATATAATTTCAACAGCAGAGGCAAGTGCAAATCTTGCAAGATTTGATGGGATAAAATATGGATACAGAAGCAAAGATTACTCTTCAATTATTGATCTGTATATGAATACAAGAGGAGAGGGATTTGGTGATGAGGTTAAAAGAAGAATTATTCTGGGAACATATGTTTTATCATCTGGTTATTATGAAGCATATTACCTGAAAGCACAGAAGGTAAGAACTTTAATAAAAGAGGATTTTTTAAAAGCATTCAGAAATGTGGATGTGATTTTAACCCCAACAACACCTGAACTTCCATTTAAACTTGGAGAAAAGGTAGATGACCCTTTAAAAATGTATCTTTCCGATATTTTCACCGTAAATGTCAATCTTGCAGGTCTTCCTGCTGTAAGCATTCCGGTCGGTTTTTCATCAACTAAATTGCCAATAGGTATCCAGATTATAGGTCCCCACTTCTGTGAAGAAAAAATCATTGAGGTTGCCTCTTCTATTGAAAATTATTTGAGATGGAGAGGAAAAGTCTGAAGGATATTTTATCATTTGAAGAAGTTAAAAGGATAATAAAAAAATTTGAAAAGGTTAAGATTGGAGTTATAGGCGATGTTATGCTTGATAAATATATATGGGGGCAGGTAAAAAGAATATCTCCAGAAGCACCTGTCCCTGTTGTTGAAATTTTAAAAGAAGATTATTCTCTCGGTGGGGCTGGTAATGTTGCAAAGAATATAAAATCTCTTGGTGG
>QNCF01000090.1 GCA_003644395.1 Candidatus Omnitrophota bacterium | reverse complement strand
CAGGCTAATAAACAAATTTTTTCATTTTTTCCTCTCTCCTGAGAACTTTTCGGTCTAAATACATTGGTGACTTCTAAATTTTGGGGAATGTAGGTTTTCCCCAAATCCGCCTGTCGGCAGACATGGCTGTCGGACAGGCCCGCCTGCCGTCGGGCAGGGAACAAGCAGATATCCAAAAATCAATGTGGATTTTGGGAGATAAAATTTCAGCTAGGAAGAATTGATTTTAACTTGACCTTGTGTATTCTTTTGTATATTTATGAATAATGATTAACTAACGTAAATTTAAATATAATCTGTTTAAAAATACAAAAGAAAATAGAAAGGTTTTATGGTAAGCAAAAAAAGAGAAATCCCAGCCTATAATGTGGCTGGGAAGTGAAGATTTAAGAAGGAACTGATTGAAAAATGGCTTGAAGAACATCGTTTAGATGAAAATAAGCTATGAACAATATGAAGAAAAAAAACACACCACATTATATAGGTCATAGAAACAGGTTGAGAAAAAGATTTATGAATCATGGTATTGAAAGCTTACAAGAATATGAGGTTGTAGAATTGCTTCTAACTTTTTCAATACCTTATAAAGATGTTAAACCAATAGCAAAAGAACTCATATCTAAGTTTAAATCACTCAAAGGAATTATTGATGCACCAGTTGAAGAACTTAAAAAAGTAAAATATGTAAAAGATAAAACAATTGAACTTATCAAATTTATAAAAGAAATTTCTATTTATTATCAAAAACAAAAAGCACAAGAAATTCCTATTTCTAAAACACACGATGAACTTGTTGATTACTGTATAAAAAAGATGGGTGATAAGAAAGATGAGGAATTCAGGGTAATCTCTTTGGATAGCAACTTATCAATGATTGCGGATGATTTAATCTCTCAAGGAACAATAGATAAAGCATTTGTTTATCCGCGAAAGATTATGGAGAGTGCCCTGAAAAATAAAGCATACGCTATTATCTTAGTCCATAATCATCCAGATGGTAAACTTGAACCTTCAGAGTATGATATAAATGTAACCAAGGCTTTGGAAATCCCGGCTAAAGTGCTTGGTCTTTTAATCTATGACCACCTTATTATTAGCAGCAACGGATACTTCAGTTTTAAAAAAGAAGGATTGTTGTGAATAAAGCTAAAGAGAAAATATTAACTATTTTTCCTGACCTGAATGAACAACAGAAAAATGCTATCTTTGAAACAGAAGGGCCACTCCTTATTATAGCAGGACCTGGAACAGGAAAGACATTGGTGCTTGTATTAAGAACTGTTTATCTCATACTTTCAGGAAAAGCAGAACCATCTGAAATCATCCTGACAACCTTTACTGAAAAGGCAGCCTTTGAGTTGAGAGATAGGATTAGTGAAATTGTAAGAAAATTAGAAGTGAAAATACCTCTCCATGAGTTGAAAATTGGCACCATTCATAGTCTGTGTGATTTCTTTATCTCAAAATATGTTGCCTGCACACCTATAAAGAAGAATTATGTTATACTTGATGACCTTACTCAACAACTTTTTGTATATGAACATTTTGAAGAAATAATAGGTGATAAGTTTATAGACAGATGGAAAAGTAAGTGGGAAAGGATAAAAAGGCTCATCCCATATCTAAACAAGATAACAGAAGAGTTGATAGATTTAGAAAAACTTAAATCAGGAAATGTTTTCCATAAGAAACTTGCAAAGGCCTACTTAATTTATAGAAATAAATTATTTGAAAATAACAAAATTGACTTTCCTCACCTTCAGAAGATATTTTTGGATTTGCTACTCAATAAAGAGATATATCTTAAAATCAGACAGAAAATAAAATATATAATGATTGATGAATATCAAGATACAAATTATATTCAAGAAAGAATAGCGTTCAGACTGAGCCAGCCAGATTATAATTTATGTGTTGTAGGTGATGAAGACCAAGCGCTTTATAGATTTAGAGGCGCTACAGTAAGGAATATCCTTGAGTTCCCAAAACATTTTGATGATTGTAAGATTATAAAATTAGAAAAAAATTATCGCTCCCATCCTAAAATTATATCTGCATACAGCAATTTCATAAATTCTGTAAATTGGCGTGATGAGAATAAAAATTATTATCGGTATCCTGATAAGAAAGTAATACCTGCTGAGACTACAGAATCCCAGGAATATCCTGCTATCTTCTGCATATGGGGTGCTGATAAAAAGGATGAGGTTGATAGAATTGTGAACCTAGTAGAATTTTTAAAAAAGAATGGAACAATAAAAGATTATAGTGATGTGGCAATTCTCTTAAAAAGCGTTCGGCTTAACCATAGCGGACATTATATAAATGCATTTAAAAAACATAACATCCCCTATTTCTGTCCACGGGCAAGAGCATACTTTGAGAATGAGGAAATAAAACTGCTGCTTGCCTGTTATGCAATAATATTTGGGTTTTATGCGAAAGATTTAAACAGATATGAAGAGAAAAAATATATAGAAGAAGGCATTCATCATCTTGGAAAATATCTTAATTCTGCTTTAAAAGACTATCTGAGAAGAAAGGCAGACCAGATTCTATCACTGAGAGAAGGAGAGTCCCTTAACCTTACTGTATCTGACTATTTCTATCAGATTCTCGCATATAAGCCATTTTCTGATTTTCTTAAAGATGAAAATAAGGCAAGGAATTTTTCAATCTTTTCTCAACTTCTGAACGCATTTCAGGTTTATTATCACATATCTATTGTAACCTTTAAAAATAAAGATGTTATAAAATATCTGCTCTTCAATAGTTTTTTTAATTTCTTGATTCAAGGAGGTATGGACGAATATGAAGACCCAGATAACCCTGTTCCTAAAGGGTTTGTCCAGATTATGACAATTCATCAATCAAAAGGACTGGAGTTCCCGGTTGTTATTGTTGGAAGTCTTCATAAAATATTTCAGGCACAGAAACAGATAGATAGAGACTTAACAGAATTTTATCCAAGAGGAAGATTTGAGCCTGAAAACAGAATAACAGAATTTGATAGGACAAGACATTTTTATGTGGCTTTTTCAAGGGCTCAGAAACTGCTTGTGCTTACTACTCCCGAAAAACCAAAAGAATATTTTTCTCCAATATGGGAAGGACTTGAACAATGGCCTTATGTAAAAAGAGAATTGCTCAAGGCACAAAAATTTAAATCAAAACCACCCTTTATCCCTAAAAAGTTTTATAGCCTTTCTTCTCATATAAATGTTTATGAAACCTGTCCTATGCAGTATCTATTTTATCGTGAGTATAAGTTCCAGCCTTCAAGAGCAGGGCAGATACTGTTTGGAACACTTGTACATCAGACAATAGAAGACATACACAGAATGGTATTGGATGGCAAAAAGAGAGAAATAGATGAGATAGAAATAGAAAAATTCTTTGAGGAAAATTATAAATCGCTTCTTGCCACAGGGCTCCGTCCACTTGCTAAAACTCCAAAAGAATCTGCTCTAAAACAGGTAATTACCTACTTTAAACAGAATCAGGATTTACTTGAAAGAATAGTTGAAACAGAGGTTGATGTATCAGTAGAAAAGGAAGATTATATTATTGTTGGGAAGGTTGACCTTCTGCTTGGAAAGGATGAAAAACTTGAAATCCTTGATTTTAAAACTCAACCAAGAGCTGATTATGATGACCTACTTATTGAAAAATACAGAAAGCAACTCTGCCTTTATGCGTATATTATTAAAGAAAGATATGGAAAGATGCCAGAAAGATTGTATATATACTGGACTTCAGAAGAAAGAAGAAAAGATGCACTGATGGAACTTAATTACAATGAAGATTTAATACAAGAAGCAGGCTTACACTTTGATAATGTGGTCAAAAAAATAAAAGAAAGAAAATTTGATGTAAAAATTAAGCCAGATGTTAATAAAGTCTGTAAGGATTGTGATTTTAGATTCTATTGTTCTATGCAAGGGATAATTAAGTTTAAAGGAGACTGGTAATGCCAGAAATAGAAATAAAAAAGACTGAACTCATATGGCGCGGGAAATATACAGAGGATGGGAAACTAAGACCCGTTGAAAAACCCGGTCCTTATCCATTCCAGATTGTGGAAGTTATAAATGCTCCAAGAATTGGTAAAAAAGAACTTGAACAGCCCAAGCTCGCATTATTTGACTACTACAAAGGTGAAGAAGGAGATACCTTTGAAGAAGGTTGGAAGAATAAACTTATCTGGGGCGATAATAAACTCGTTATGTGTTCACTTTTGGAGAAGTTTGCTGGCAAGATAAATCTTATTTATATTGACCCACCTTTTGCAACTGGTGCGGATTTTAAATTTAAGGTGCAGATTGGTGAGGAAGGAGAACAAATTACAAAGGAGCATTCTATATTAGAAGAAAAGGCATACAGGGATACCTGGGGAAGGGGATTAGATTCATACCTTGATATGATGTATGAAAGGCTGGTTTTAATGAAAGAATTACTTGCAGAAAACGGCTCTATATATGTGCATTTGGATTGGCATGTGGGTCACTATGTTAAGGTTATAATGGATGAGATTTTTGGTAAAGAGTCCTTTCTACGCGAGATCATCTGGAGAATGGGATGGGTCTCAGGGTACAAAACTCAAGCAAGAAATTGGATTCGCAACCATGACACTATTCTATATTATGTGAAAGACCCAGGGAATTACATTTTTAACAAATTGTGGATTCCCTATCCCCCAAATTATGAGAGATGGGGTGGAAGACCAAAGGGCAAAGGACTTGCAATTGAAGACATATGGGGAGTTCACGTTGGAGAAGGAATAAATTCGTTAGCAGTTATAAGTTATGCTCAAGAAAATTTGGGGTTTTTTACCCAAAAACCCGAAGCCCTCCTAAAACGCATCATCCTTGCCTCCTCCAATCCCGGCGACATTGTAGCAGACTTTTTCTGTGGTTCTGGCACTACTTTGGCAGTAGCAGAAAAACTTGGCAGAAGATGGATTGGATGTGATTTGTCAAGATATGCTATTCACTTAACAAGGAAAAGACTTCTTGAGATTGAAAAATCTAAAGACTTGTTGAATGAAGGCAGAAAATATAACAAAAAAGCAAGAGCTTTTGAGATCTTAAACCTTGGAAAATACGAAAGACAGTTCTGGCAGATAAAAACATTTACAAACAAGGATGAAAAACAGGCTCTTTATGAATATCTTGCATTTATCTTAAAACTTTATGGAGCAGAACCTGTAACAGGTTTTACCCATATCCACGGTAAAAAAGGGAATGCACTCATCTATATAGGTGCTGTTGATTCTCCTGTTACGATTCAGGAAGTTATTGAGGCTATGGAAGAATGTGAAAAACTCGGAAACCGAGAACTTCACATTCTTGGTTGGGAGTGGGAGATGGGCTTGAACGATGCCATACAGGAGATTGCCAAGCAGAAGAAAAACAAGCTCAAACTAAGGACAATTCCTATGGAAGTCCTTGACAGGCAAGCAGTTGAGAAGGGAGATATAAGATTCTTTGAACTTGCTTACTTTAAAGTAGACATAAAAGTTAAAAATAAAATAGTATGGGTTGAACTCAAAGACTTTGTTATTCCACATACTGATTTAATACCAGATGATGTTAAGGAGAAGATAAAGGAATGGACTGACTGGATTGACTACTGGGCAATTGATTTTGACTTTAGAAACGACACATTCAATAATGGCTGGACTTCTTATAGAACTAAAAAAGAGAGAACTCTTATTTTAAAGGCTGACCATACTTACAAAAACAAAGGTAAATACAAAATCTTCGTCAAAGTAATTGATATATTTGGAATAGATACTTCACAGGTATATGAAGTGGAGGCGAAGTGATGAACAAAGAGCCTAAAACCTGGGTTCAATATGATAGAACCCTTCCCTATATAGAAGATAGAGACCCAGGTCAAAAACCTGTCTCACACCTTGTAAAAGATGGTGAAAACTCCTATAAAGTGGTCGAAGGAAGGCGTCCAAGTAAGACGCTTTTTGTAAATAAACTAAGAAAGAAAGTTGATGCCTGGCGTGATGATGATTATCCTGGTGTTACTGATACTACAAGGGAACTTTTATATTACTGGTTTGAAAGAGACCACATTATTGACGGGAATCTTTTTAAGTTCTGGTTTTGTCAGAGAGAGGCT
>QNCF01000089.1 GCA_003644395.1 Candidatus Omnitrophota bacterium | reverse complement strand
TCTATTCCCTCTTCATAATAATACATCCCACCACCAAATGATGGGACTTTTCTGAAATACCTCCTTCCAATCTCTATTCTCGGCCTGAAATTACCTCTGAAAGGGAGTCTTCCCTGATAAAATACTCTCTTTCCATCCTCATCTTTTCCAATAGCAATAAATATAAAACAACTCTGCTGCCATGGGCATCCAGGGATGTATTTTAAAAGTTTATCTTTACCAAGTTGATAAGTAATTCCAATTGGAACAAAATCTTTTACTGTTGGTTTTTTATCAATATATGTATTTGGGCTTTCTGTTATTTTCCATCCTTTCTCAGGGGCTTCAGGTAATGAGGTATCTATTTTTCCCTCTTTTCTTTCTTCACCGACTCTTTCCTCACCGGTTCCTTCTTCACTCAGGGCAGAAAAAGCCTTATCAAGATATTCCTTTGCTTTCTCGTAATTCCCCTTGCTGTATTCTTCTCTTGCTTTTCTGACCCAGAAACGAGCCTTTCTTACATCATAACCTTTCTCCCTTTTCTCAGTATATTCTTTTTTAAATTTTAAAAATTCTTCTATTAATTGCTTCCTTGTTATCTGCCCTTCAGATAAAAATGAGACCAGTCCAAAAAGAAAAATGATAAATAAGATTTTTTTCATTTTACCCTCCTTTTATTCTGAAATTGAATTCAACTTTCAATTCATCTCCTTTTTTAAATTCCTTATTTAAAACATCAAATAAAACGAAATCGTCACCGATCACCACCTTATTATTAGACTTTTTTATTTCCCAATCGTATATTTGATATGGAAGAAGGAAGACAGGCAGATTGCGGTGGTTTATTTTACAATCATAATTGAATTTAACAGCAAGTATACCTTTCTTTTTCCCTTCCAAATCCTTAACATCAAATTTGAATCCATAAAGTGGAGGCCTTACCCTTTCCATCTTTGCTTCCCAGCCAGGGTCTCCATAAAGGACAGTTATATGAAGACATCTATACCATGATGATTTTTCAAATCCCTTTTTATAATTATCAGCAACATACCTTGCAGATATTCGGTTTACATGGACTGCTTCTGCAAATGTATATGTATCCTGCAGTTTAAAAAAGTATTCAGCAATTCCCCATGCAGTGCACCATTTTCTCTGTGAATCTATATGACCGAAGAAATTATAACAGCCATTATGTATCCAGGAAAGGCATAGGCAATCCAGGAAATTTTTTGGAATATTTGCTATTAAACAATTTCCGGGAGAATAATAAATCTTTGGATTTGAAGTTTTGATAAGATACACTTTTCCTTTTGAAGATATAGCCTTAAGTTTCCCACCCCCTGCAGGAACCACCCTTCCACTCTTATACCCATAACCCATCTCCCAAACATATTCTCTTGCATGTCCACTTGTTGAAATTATATCAACTTTATTGCTGTTCACTTCCCTTACCCATTCTTCTGTTGTGTCACCTGGCCCTTTTACAACTTCTGGTTTTTCTCCTTTCCTCTTTATTGTCTTATGGTATTTTCTGATTTCACAGAAAGAAACCCCTTCTCTGAACCATTCAAGCCATCCACCCCCAATGTGTGATAGATGCCTTTTTACTTTCAGAGGTTCAGCCTCAACAATTTTCAATGCATCATCGGCTGTATATCCTGTAAGTATTGCCCATACACCATCATCATAAGGGTCACTGTCCAGTTTTTCCATAAATCTTATTACATTTTTAACAAATTCTCTACTGCAACAATCAGGTTTCTGGACAAAACATACATAATAAGGATGGTATCCGGCAACTTTATTTTTTATCTCTGATAAATCTTTATATCTGAAGACTTTTGCAGAATACTTCTTTTTTAGTTTCAAAACAACTTCTTTCCATTTTTTATCTTTTTCAAGCCCATAAGGTACAATAACTGCATATCTTCTTTTTGTTTTTTCAACTTTTATAAATATTGTTGAATCTGCAGAATATTTTTTACTTCCATCATTCGCACTTAAATTTATCCAGAACCCATCTTCTCTTTCTGGAATAATTTTCCATTCAACAATTTTTGATTTTCCGCCTTCAATGTCTCCAATTGATTTTATTAAATTATCAGGAGTTTTTACACCTTCAGGCAATGATATCTTGATTGATACATTATTTATTTTCAAATCCCCTTCATTTTCAATTCTCACTTTAAGAATAAATGGGAAATTCATTTTTACCTTTTCAGGAGAGGATGGATATATGGTTAACTCAGGGAGTCTTAAAACATTTGTATAAGTCTGTTTGATATCTTTTATTCCATCTTCAGAATCTATATAAATTGTAAATGGAGCATAACCATATTCAAAATCAGTCGCCTCAACATACCAGCTTAATTTTTTACTTTCACCGGGCAACAGTCTATCAATTTTCTTTATTAAACTGTCATTTGTGGAAAAATCGTTTGGCAATTTAATTTTAACTTTTATTTTTTTAATTTCCCTTTCCAATGCATTTCTGATTGTAACCTTTACATAGAATCTCTCCTTCTGTTTGACATTTTCAGGAATTTCAAATTTTACTTCAAATGGTGAGCTGACAAAAAAGATTGTTGATATCTCTTCTATTCCATTTGAAATTAGTATTCTGTGTTGCCCATGAAAATTTTTTGGAATTTTATATCTGAAAGGTAAAGTTATCTCTTTATTTGCAGGTATTATTACCTTTTTTCTTATATTATAAACAGAGAATTCAGAACCCCATGGCCCTGGTTGAGTAATTTTAAAATCAAACTCCCTTTCTTCCTTTAATATCCCATTATTTTTGAGTTTCAGATTTATACATATATTTTGCCCTATTTTATATGAGTTTATTTTTTCTTCAGGAAATATCTGTGTTAAAGTATCGCCATTCTCAATTATTTTCTTTGCAAAATCACTGTATATCTTTTCAAAATTTTTCTCTTTCTTCTTTATCTTATTTGAAAAATAAGAAGAAAAGAATATACTGGTCTGCTGTGGTAATGTTATCTCAAAAACTCCTGATATTTGCATGGCAATATTCTTAAATTTTTTGGCATCAATCAAATTTATTTTTTCAGAAAACACATATATTCCATCATTTTCTTTCTTTTCAGAACTGTAAAAGACAATATACTTTGCTAAAATATTTATCTTTTTTTGAGTATTTAAAGTTCCATAACCAGGGATATAGACACTATCACCAATTCCCCACAGAGCAAGTATCAGCCTGTATTTATGCTTTTTATTATCCGGATTGTAAATGTGCCATATCTCCCTTATATAATCAGGAAAGTATTTAACTCTGTGTTTTATAATAACAGGCAAATTTTTTACCCTTTCAAATATTTCTGTCGTCTCCTTTTCTTTTTCATTATAATTTAAAGAAGTTAAATTTTCTGGGTTTAAGATAACAGGAGTGGAATTATCAACACTGATTATATTCCCTTTTAAGAATTTTACATCATTTGCTTTAACCTGAATTGCTATTATTATTCCAAACAGCAGAAATTTAAACTTCCACATCTCATTTTTATTTTACCATTAAAAAATCTCATTTTTTAATTTTTGTTAATAACCTGTACTTTAAAACTTTTGAGATTTGTGGAGGATAAGAATCTATTGCTCTTTCAAGTATACTCCTTTTTAAAGAAGAAAAAGTTGGGAATAACCTTTTAAATCTTTCATTTTTTGAAGTTGCATGTTTATATATTAAATGTGCAAGAGATTCCAGCCCTTTATATCTTTCCTCCTCACCAACTCCAAGATACCAGAATGCCTGGTGCAGTATTCCATAAAGTAAACCGAATATTTCTCTCGGGATTGCTCTTTTAATGGTTTTATAGTACTGTTTTGCAATATAACCTGATAGTGTTAATTTTCCAACTTCGTCAGGATAGTGTTTTTTAAGGTATTTAAAATATTTATCAGCAATTTTCAGATTGTTCATTGTATATGCAATGAGAATAACATTTTTCAGAAATGTTCTCTGAGAAGACTGTATTCCCCTTGCCTTCTCTTTCCCTATCCTTTCAATGAATTTTTCATAATATTTGTTTAAAATATCAGCAACTTCTAAATATGGAGAGATTACCATTATTTCTTCCTCACCTACTTTTTTAAAATCTATCTTTCCCCATTGGAAAAGATGGTTTAAAGAGAAATATACCACTCTCTCATAATCAATTTCATCCATATTGGTCTTCTTTTTCCCCTCCTCTATCCAGTAAAGTGAATGGGATGGTGCTGCTTTCCAGTCAAGTGGAAGGTATTTTTTCTCAATTTCTTTCATATCTTCAGGGATAAGTTTGAATTTTTCTCTCAGTATTTTCCCTCTCATATATGCTTCAATTTTTCTGAAGGATTTATTTTTTAAGTATACTTTTAATTCTTCAGGTAAAGAGGAAAAATTATCTCTTGAAATTTTTTCCCAGTTTTTAAATATATCCAGTCCCTTATCCTTAAATGCTTTCACTATTTTTTTAACCTCACTGTCTTCCATCAATTTTTCATAAGATGAATATTCAACCATTTCATCAAGTTTGATATCACCGAATGCCTCTTCCATAATTTTTGCCCATTTCCTTTTATAATAAGGGCTGAACTCATCTATTGAAGAAGAAATTTTATCAAAATATATCCATGCAAGTTCAAGATAAAGACCTGGTGAATCAGGGAGATATTTCAATCCCTTATCCCTTAAAAGTTTTATCCCCTGGTATATCCAGTTCCATCTCTCTTCAGGTGTTGGGAATTCAACAGATATATTATAGGAAAGGTTCCATGCATTGAATCTCCAGACTTCAGGAAGATTTGGTTCAAGGAGAACAATCCAGTTACTTAACTGGACAAGTTCAAAGTATTTTCCTTCTATCTGTAATTTTCTTGCTCTCAGCCAGAGAAAATCTGTTAATATACCTCTGAAACCACCAAGAAGTATTGTTGTGAAGGCAATTTCCGGTGGTAATTTTTTGAGTTTTTTCTCTTCAGGTAAAGAAGATTCCATTATATTTTTTGTCCTTGATAAAAAATTTAAAGAGATTGAAAATAATAAAATTGAACATAAAAATAAAATCAGACATTTCAGTTTTCTATTCATTTGTTGCCCCGAGTTCCCTTCTTGAAAAATATAATACTGCCAAAAGCAAAGCAGGTATTACACCAAAAATTACTGTTTTCATAAATGCCTCTCTTAAATATGAAAATGGAAGAATTAAAGAATGACCGATATATGGATGTGGTAAGAATTTATTAAGTGGAGGAAGAATTGTAAGGGATAATTTAAGCAATGGGTAAGAAAAATATTTAAGGAGTTTACTCGTTTCATTACTTTCAATCAATGATTTTGCAATAATCTGCGAAAAGTCATGTAGATATGAGATAAATACAAGGACAGAGGTTGATATAACAGCGGTAAGAGTTGAAGTAAGGGATGAAAAGAATATTCCTGTTGCAGAGATAAATCCCAGAATAAATAAGAGATTGAAAATGCTCCTTAAAAGATTATTCCAGTAATTTTTCCATGGATATAAAATTTTCAGTTTTTCCTTATTGAAAAGAACACTTATATTTTCAGGTTCTATATTCAGATAGGTTATCTGCAATTTCCCATCTTTTCCAACACACTCAGATGGAATTTTTAACCTGTGGACTTTGTTCTGCTTGAATTTTGTGATTATCTCAAAAGGTTTTTTTAAAGAAGGGTTACTTATCAACCAGTATCCGGTTATTTCTTTACCTTTTTTTGAAGTATAAAATAAAAATTTAAGATAAATATTTTCTGTCTTTTTAATCCCCTTAAATTCCCACCTTATTTTTCCACCAGGCGGGACTCCATATGTTTCTTTCTTTTCTTCTTCAGAAGTTGATGAGTAAGGGGGAATTTCAGCATAAGTAATGAATATATTTTTACTATCTTTGAATTTGCTTTTTATTTTTTTTGAAAGGAATATGGAAGAGATTGAGATTGATAAGATGAATGATGAAATGAGAAAAAGGTTTAGAAATAAAAATCCAATCCATTTACCGAGTATAATCTGCCATCTTTTAATCGGTTTTGAATCAAGAAGAAATATTGTCTTTCTTTTCAATTCACCACTTATGGATACAGATGAAAAAACAATATTTGCAAAAATCAGAATTATTGAGGATAGAAGGAATGAATAAGT
>QNCF01000088.1 GCA_003644395.1 Candidatus Omnitrophota bacterium | reverse complement strand
TCTTGGACTGCAGTGTGCAGTAATTGAGTTTGCAAGGAATGTATGTGGACTTACAGGTGCAACAAGCACAGAATTTGATAAAAATACAGAGCATCCTGTAATATCACTTCTGGAAGAGCAGAAAAAGATAAAACAGATGGGTGGGACAATGAGACTTGGAGCATATCCATGTGTTTTGAGAAAAGATACGATTTCTTTCAGAGCATATAAGAAGGAAAAGATTTATGAAAGACACCGCCACAGATATGAATTTAACAATAAATACAGGGATATTTTTGAAAAGAATGGTATGGTATTTGCCGGGATATACCCTGAAAAGGATCTTGTTGAGATAATTGAACTTAAAAACCATCCATTTTTTGTAGCAACCCAATTCCATCCAGAATTTAAGTCAAAACCTTTTTCTCCCCATCCGTTATTTTCTGCTTTTATAAAAGCATCTCTGGAAAATCTTGCTAAAAGTTGACGGTCATACCATTTTAAGATAAAATAAAAAGATGGCTAAATTAAAAGGGGGTTTCATTTTTGGTCAGACTGGAGGGTTAAATGAGAAATAAAATGAATGTAACTATTTTGAATATAAATAATATCCTTTCTTTTCAGAAACTTAAATTTTCGTCCCTACCAGTCTGACTTTTCGGAAACCCCCAAATTTGAAGGGGGTGATTAAAATTCTCAGTACAATAAAACTTGTCGCTCCCTGGTTCATATTGTGGGGAGCAATATCTTTATTGATAGGTTACCTCTGGAGGAAATATATTGCTGAAAGGACAATTAAAATTGCTGAAAAAAGAGCAAAGGAGATTATTCAGCAGGCAGAGAATATGGCTCTCAACAGGAAAAAGGAACTTGACCTTCAGGCAAAGGAGATGATTTACAGATTGAGGAATGAATTTGAAAAGGAGACAAGAAATAAACGAAGAGAGTTGCAATTCCAGGAAAAGAGATTACAGCAGAGGGAGTTGAATCTTGAGAGAAAAATTGAAGTTCTTGAAAAGAAGGAGGCAGAACTTTCTGGAAGAGAAAAAGCATTGAGAGAAAAGGAAATTAAATTGAGAGAACTTGAAAACAATTACCTTCAACTTATAGAGGAGGAAAAAAAGAGACTTGAAAAGATATCAGGTATTACAAGAGAGATGGCAAAAAAGGAATTGTTGCATCTGATGGAAGAGGAGGCGAGGAAGGAAGGGATGAGGATTCAGAGAAAGATAGAGGAGGAAGCAAGAGAAAATGGAGAAAGGAGGGCAAGAGAAATACTCCTTACAGTTATGCAGAGAATAGCACCTGAACAGGCAACAGAAAGTGCTGTATCTGTTGTTACATTGCCGAATGATGAAATAAAAGGAAGGATTATAGGTAGAGAGGGAAGGAATATCAGAACATTTGAGATGCTCACAGGTGTTGACCTTATAGTTGATGATACACCTGAAGCTGTAACTCTTTCATCTTTCAATATTTATAGAAGAGAAATAGCAAGGATTGCACTTGAAAGACTTATTGCAGATGGGAGAATACATCCAGGAAGAATTGAAGAGGTTGTTGAGAAGGTTAAGGAGGAGATGGAGAAGCATATCATAGAAGAAGGGAAGAATGTCATATTTGAAGTTGGAGTAGAAAATGTCCATCCAGAACTGATAAAACTTCTTGGTAAACTCAAGTACAGGACAAGTTTTGGACAGAATGTCCTTTTACATTCAAAAGAGGCAGCATTCCTTGCTTCTATGATAGCCTCTGAAATTGGATATGACCCATCAATAGCAAAAAGAGCAGCACTTTTCCATGATATAGGTAAAGCGCTTGACCAGGAAGTTGAGGGCAGTCATCCCGAAGTAGGGGCTCAGATTTTGAAAAAATATGGAGAGAGAGAAGAGGTTGTTAATGCTGCATTGTATCACCATTCAGACCTTGATATATCCTGCCCATATACAGTTATAACACAGATTGCAGATACTCTTTCAGCGACAAGACCTGGAGCAAGAAGAGACACTCTTGAGAAATACTTAAGAAGGATTGAAGAACTTGAAAGAATAGCTTCTTCATTCAGGGGAGTTGACCATGCATATGCAATTTCTGCTGGTAGAGAGGTCAGAGTTATAGTTAAACCTGATTGCGTATCTGATGAAGAGGCTTCCTATCTCGCAAGGGAGATAGCGAGAAAAATAGAAGAAAATTTGGAGTATATAGGGCAGGTTAAGGTTACCGTCATAAGAGAGAAAAGGGAAGTTGTTTATGCTAAGTGAAGATGGAGATACACAGTTGGGATGTTGATAAGGATGAGGCGATAAGAATACAGAATGAGTTAAAAGGGAAGGTAATCCTTAGAAATAAATTTGATAAAATTGAAAAGATAGGAGCGGTTGACTGTTTTTACAGAGATGATGAAGCAAAAGGTGCAATAGTTATATGTGATTATTCCACACTCAATCAGATAGAAGTAAAAACTGTAACTGCAAAAGTAAAATTCCCTTATATTCCAGGTCTTTTTGCCTTCAGGGAAGGGCCTGTTATAATTGAATTGATTAAAAAAGTTGAGAATTATCCAGATGTTCTTATTATAGAGGGTCATGGAATTGCTCATCCAAGAAGGTTCGGGATTGCATCTCACATAGGTGTGATTATAGAAAAGCCAACCATAGGTTGTGCAAAGAAAATCCTTTATGGAAATTACACCGAACCACCTTCTTTTCCCTGCAGTTCAACATTTATAAAAGACGAAGAGGGAGAGATAATAGGGCATGTTTTGAGAAATTATCAGAAAGGACTCCTTTTCATTTCTCCTGGGAATATGGTGGATCTTAAAGCGTGCCTTGATATAATTCTGCATACATTGAAGGAAGAGTATCCACTCCCTTATCCTCTCTATTTGGCAGATAAAATTTCTAAAGAAGAGATTTAAGAGACCAGTACCTCTTCTTTTTTCAATTTTTCAACAATTTCTTTGTTAAGTATGCATCCAGGGTCAGGAGCCTCAACATCTCCAAAATATGCATATGCTCTTGCTGCACACCCTCCACATACGCTGAAATACTTACCTTTACATCCATACCTTTCAGGATGGTTTCTTCTGTTCCTTATTTTATTCAAAACTGGGGAATTATCCCATACATTTATAAGATTTTCTCCCTTTATCTCCCCATTTTCCTTCATACTCCCTATTATAAGATCAGGCATAAAGACACACGGAGTTATTGAGCCATCAGGTTGTATAGCGATATATGCTCTTCCAGCTCCACATCCACCTATAAGTTCAACAAGACTTTCAAGTTTTTTCGCGCTTCCTGAAGAGAAATGCCCGATTACAGTGTATTCTCCCTTTCCACTCTCATACATCTGTTTACAGTACCTTCCAAATTGAGGAGCGGTTGAAAGAAGGGTCTCTTTTCCTTCCTGTAAGTCTCTGTAAAATATTTCAAATATTTTTTCCCTTTCTTCTGGTGTTAAATCATTTTCAACTCCTGCTCTTCCACATGGTATGTAATTATAGAAAACGACCTTCCTTATTCCAAGTTCGTCTCTCAACTTCAACATTTTCGGTATTTCATTCCTAAGAATTGAATTTTCTCTTGCTACAGTATATGAAATACATACCTTATCTGCTTCACCAACTTTTATAAGATTTTTAATACCTCTCAGTGTTCTCTCAAATGCGCCATTTACACCTCTGAAACTGTCATGGACTTCAGCATTTGAACCATCAAGACTCACTCCATAATATGCAAATCCTATATCTTTCAACCTTTCAGCAACCTCCTCTGTAATGAGTGTTCCATTTGTATTTATTGACATATAAAGACCAGCCTTTTTACCTATTTCAGCAAGTTCCCAGAAAGTCGGGTCCATCAATGGTTCTCCACCTGCAAATGCAAAAGTTGGAATATTCAATTTACATATTTCCTCCATCGTCTTTATCTTTTCCTCCCTTGTCAATTCATCAGGTAAACCTTTTGAAAGGACTCCAGCATCTTCATAACAGTGTTTACATCTCAAATTGCATCTTGCAGTTATATTCCAGACAACCATAAGAGGCTGAGCAAAGACCATTGGTAAACTTACTCCATATTTTTCAATCGTTTCTGCAATATTAAGTATGCTTTTCTTTATCCTGGGATTTTTGAAGGCAACCATCAAATCTTTCTTTTCAATGTCAAACAATTTCCGCACATGTTCAAATATAATGTATGGAATGACTGTTTCTCTATCCTTCAGCAATCTTTCCATTATAGACCTTTCATCATTGGAATATTTTTCAACAAGGATTTCCAGTTTTGTTTTTCCATTCTCTTTCTCCAGGAATCTTCTTATTCTGCTTCTTACATATTTTGAATTGAGAAAGGAATAAGTGGTATTCTTCTTTATCTGCTTTGATAATTTTACTGGTTCAAATGGGAAGTTATTCAGATTCCAAAGTCCCATTTTTCCCCCCTTTTTAAAGAGGAAAACTCTATTTTTGATTGTAATACTTCATAATTGGAAAGTCAAAATATTTTTCTTTAAAAATCCTGTTTCTTGACGGCAGGTCAACAACCAAGTAAAATTGATTTACAATGGATGAAGTTGAGAGACAGTTAAGGATAATAAAGAGGAATACTGTTGAAGTAATAGAAGAAGCAGAACTCAGAGAAAAACTTAAATTTTCCATTGAAAAAAATATCCCTCTGAGAGTTAAATATGGAATAGATCCGACCTCTCCTGAAATACACCTTGGACATACTGTCCCTATAAAGAAGTTGAAAGATTTCCAGATGCTTGGGCATAAAATCCTTTTCCTTATAGGTGATTTCACAGCAAGGATTGGAGACCCGACAGGAAGGAATGAAACAAGGCCAATGCTTTCTCCTGAAGAGATAAATGAGAATTTATCAAGGTATAAAGAGCAGATAGGTAAAATTCTTGACCTTGATAAAACTGAGTTTGTTTATAATTCAAGCTGGCTTTCAAAGATTAACCTTGAAGAGTTTATTAAAATATGTTCAATTTTTACAATTGCCCAGATACTTGAAAGGGAAGATTTTTCAAAAAGATACCGTTCAGGTATCCCAATTGCACTCCATGAATTTATTTATCCACTCCTGCAGGGATATGATTCTGTTGTTTTAAAAGCAGATGTTGAAATTGGAGCCACAGAACAGAAATTCAATCTTCTTGCAGGAAGAACAATTCAGCAGGCATTTAATCAACCAAAACAGGTTGTTATCACAATGCCTATACTTGTTGGGACAGATGGAAAAAGGAAGATGAGCAAAACATATTCAAATCATATACCTATTGATACCACCCCTTCTGATATGTTTGGAAAGGTTATGTCAATACCTGATGGAATAATGGAAGAATATTTCAGAATTTTAACAGATATTCCAAAAGAGATTTATGAAGAGATGATAAAGAAAAATCCAAGAGATGCCAAAGCCTTCCTTGCAAAAGAGATAGTTAAGGAATACTTTAATGAAAAAATTGCAGAAGAGGCAGAAAAAGAGTTTGATAGAGTATTTAAGGAGAAGAAGGCTCCTTCAGAAATTCCTGAATATAAAGTTGATGATTCTTTGAAAGAGGAGGATGGAAAGGTAAACTTTCTCAATCTTTTGGTCTCTTCCGGGCTTGTATCCTCAAAATCTGAAGCAAAAAGGTTGATTATGCAGAAAGCAGTTAAAATTGATGGTAAGACTGTTGATGATCCGTTTATAAAGGTGAAATTTAATGGTGGGGAGATTATAAAAGTGGGAAAGAGAAGGTTTTTAAAGATAAAAATATGAAAAATTTAAGAAAAAAACTCTCTTACTATGGGAATTTAATAATTGAAAAAAAATTAACAGCAGGTGCTGGAGGAAACATAAGTGCAAGAGATGGGAAATTTATCTATCTATCCCCAAGTGGATTCTGTCTTGATGAGATAAAGGAAAATCAGTGGGTAAAGGTGGATCTGGAAACAGGTAAAATATATGGGAAACTTAAACCAACATGTGAAATTTCAATGCATATTGGTATATATTCTGCAAGGGAAGATGTTAATGCTGTTGTGCATACTCACCCTCCAATTACAATAGGACTTATCTCTGCCGGTGTGAAATTTAAACCTGTCTTTCCTGATTTTGTTTCTTTACTTGGAGAGGAAATACCTGTTATTGAATATGTTACACCTGGAGGTGGAAAGATAAGGGAGAAAGT
>QNCF01000087.1 GCA_003644395.1 Candidatus Omnitrophota bacterium | reverse complement strand
CTGGTTTTGGACATGCTATTCTTGGAAGAGGTAAAGGGAAAAACCAGATTCAGGCGCATCTACATTTTTCTGTCCTTGGAAATCACAGCCATAACGATATGCTCAATATCATATTATGGGCAAAGGGACATGAATTTTTGCCAGATTTTGGATATACTCACACATTACTGAGAGCCTGGTCTGCATGTACACTTGGACATAATACAGTTGTGATAGACCAGAAAGACCAGTATTATCGCACAGACAACCACAATTTTGGTAATCTATTACTTTATGATGCGCAAAATCCAACAGTTAAGGTGGTAGAAGCAGAAGGTATAAGAGCATATGATAGAGTTATCCCTGACATTAAAGAATATAAACGTCTTATTGCTCTTGTTGCAATTTCTCCAGAGGATTCTTATGTTGTGGATGTTTTCTGGGTTAAAGGAGGGAAACAGCATGATTGGGTTATCCATACAGGGCGTGGCAGAAAAGGTAATGAGCCACAGAAAATAGAGGTATTTCTGAGGATGAAAAAAAGGAAAGGCACACTCCTTGGGAAAGATAAAAAATTTGAAGATGTTAAATTGTGGCTTGATGAGGTGAGAGAAAATAGGGATAGTGAATATGGATTGATTGATAATCTTAAAGTTGCTTCCACTGATAAGACTTTCCAGGCAGAAAGCAAATTTGAAAATGACCCTGATTCAGCTTTAAGACTCACAATGCTTGGTGGAGTTAAAAGTGAGATAATTCTGGGAGATGCTCCAAATTCAAGAGCAGCAAATGCTGACCCAAATCCTCCAAAGGCTATTTTTGAATCAAAAACACAGATACTGATTGTTAGAAGGAAGGGGCCTGAGAATACATTTATAGCCATCTGGGAACCATACAGTAAAAATCCATTTATAAAGGAAGTGAGCAGGTTAAGGATAAATTCAGATGATAAGGATGCTGTCGGAATAAAAGTCTCACTTGTTGACGGAAGAGAAGATTATATCCTTATCGGTTCAAAAGTGGATTCAGTTGTAAAGGCTGGAAATATTAAACTTGTTGGTAAATTCGGATGGATAAGGAAGAAGAAAGGAAAAGTATCTGAAATGTATCTTCTTGCAGGTAAACAGCTTTCTGCTGGTTCTATCAAAATTACATCTGAAGTTCCAAATGGGGTTATAAGAGATGTGAAATCATATGCTGCTGGAGATGAAGAAAAATGCCTGATAGTAAAGTTTCATCAAAAGCCAAAAAATCTTGATAATTTAAAAGGAAAGATTATTCTTGTGATACATCCAGACAATTCAACACATGGATATAAAATTGAAAAAGTGGAGAAATTTGAGGGAAGGATTGGGAATATCATAACAGATAAGGAAGAGAAAAAGGAAGATCTTTATAAAATTTATACCGACGAAGACCCTGGATTCAGAATTAAATACAGAAATGTTACAGTAAATGAACCCACACTGCCCATGCCTATAACAGAGATGCTCTATTTCCCTCTGAGAAAAATAGAATGGGGAGAAAACACATTTATAATTCTTGTTCCAAATAGCAAAAAAATAAGTTAAATATGAAAGGAATAAAAATATTTTTTCTTTACTTTTTAATTTTATCATTTATTAACGCTGAGAATTTACTTAAAAATCCAGGTTTTGAGAAAGTTGGGAGTGATAAACTTCCTTTAAACTGGGAAACAATCTCATGGAAAAAGGGACCTTTATTTGGAGTTTCAGATAAACCATTTTCAGGTAAATTCTCAGCATTTATTTATTGTCCTGAAAAGAATGATGCAGCATTTATCCAGAAAGTTAAACTGCAACCACATTCAGTTTATCGCCTTTCAGCCTGGGTTAAGACTGAAAATGTGAGAACTATGGATAGAAACTGGAAGATAGGTGCAAATATAGGGATGTATGGGACATTTGTTAAATCTGAGGATGTTAAGGGGACTTCTGACTGGAGGAAAATTTCAACGATTGTATTTACAACTGATAATCCAAATATTACAATCTGTGCAAGACTTGGCTTCTGGTTCAGCAGATGCACAGGGAAAGTATGGTTTGATGATTTAAAACTCACTCAAATACCGATGGTTAGGATAAAAAGTAAGGAAGGTGACTGGAAAAGAAAAATCAGGGAATTTGCAGATAAAGATGGTTTTGTCTCACTTGAAGGTAAACATGTGATTCTCAGAATAAAAGCAAAAAAAATTCTCTGGCTTTCAGACCCTTTCAAATGGCTTGAAAAACTTGACCTTGCTTACCAGGCATATTCTGAACTTGTTGGTAGTGTCCCGTTTAATGGGAAACCTGTAATTATACAGGAAGTGGAGGATTATCCAGGAGGGCTTGCAATTGCAGGATACCCAATACTCTGGTTTGGAAGATATATAGATAGACCAACATTCAGCAGAATAGAAAAAGGCGACTGGCAATTTGGAATTCTTCATGAGATGGGTCATGTATTTGATCTGGATGGCAGATGGGTATGGCATGGTGAATTTTTTGCAAATTTCAAGATGGTTTATGTTGCTGATAGATGGAAAGCAAAGATATGGCACTGGGGGAAATGGTATGACCATGGTAAAGGGAAAAGACTTGATGATTTTTATAAGGAGATGGCAAAGAAGGAAGGAGAACTGGAGAAGATAAATTCAAAGGATTGGCCTGACCATTATACAGACCCTGATACTTACCATTTCTGTGCCCTTAAAAATATAATAGGCTGGGAACCATTTAAAAAAACATTCAGAAGTTTCCTAAAACTTCCTCCTTCTAAAATACCGAAGGACCCGACTGGAAAATATAAAATTTTTGTAAAACTCCTCACAAAATTCAGCGGATTTAATTGCGCTGACTGGCTTGAAAAGAGAGGTTTTCCAAAAATTTCTAAAGGAGGTGGAAAATGAAGAAATTACTATCATTATGTATTTTTTCAGTATTTTTAATTTTTCTGGCTCCCCATACAGAATCCTCACAGAAAATAGAAATTCTTGGTAAATGGGATTATGGTTCTTCTTTTGATGCTATAGGTTATAAGAATTATCTTTATGTTGCTGCTGGTGGTCAGGTAAGGATTTATGATATTTCAACAAAGGAAAAGATAAAAAATATAAAGTTAGAACCCATAAATCTGGCAGGCATAAGGAAATGGGGAACATATAAAGAGAAAACCCCACCTGTCAATATACTGCATACACAGGCAGGAACAATTCGTGGTTTATATGCTGAAGGAAAATACCTTTATGTTATAGGAAGCAAATTTGTAATTGCAGATATTTCAAAACCTGAAAAAGCCAAAATTATATCAACTGTTAATGTAGGTGGTAGAGATGTTGAAATTAAGGGAAATTATGCATTCATAGGTACTTACGGGAAAGGGATAATAGTTGTTGATATTTCAGATAAAAAGAATCCAAAAGTTGTGAAAAAAATCAGTCTGGGTGGATATAATAGAGTAAGCAGATTTAAAATTTCTGGAAATTACTTATATGTAGCCATGAGTTCTGATAAAAAATTGGTTATTATTGACATAAAAGACCCTGAAAATCCATCAATTGTAGCAAACTGGACATCAAAGAAAGGAAGAGGGAAGGATTTTTCAAGTGTTGCAATAAAAGGTTCATATGCATATGTTGTTCATTATTATGATGGTATACATGTTGTTGATGTTTCAAATCCAAAATCTCCTGAAGAGAAAAATTATATCGGTGCTTATGGAGCTTCTGATATAAAATTATTTGAAAATTACCTTTTCCTTTCAACCCGTTATGAAGGATTCAGAATTTATGATATAAAAGACCCTGAAAAACCGTCCTTAATAAGCAAATGCCGGTTCAGTGTAGGTTATGCAGAAAGCATATTCCCTTACAGAACTTCCTATGGTACTTATGTCTTTGAAACTGCATCAGCAGTTGGATGGGCTATTATAGATGTGAGTGATATTAAAAGTCCAAAACTGATGACAGACCCCATGATTCCTGTCCCTGTTGGAAATAGTGTGAAGGTTAAGGGAAATTATGCATTTATAGGGGCATGGGATGAAGCGGTATGGGTATTAGATGTTTCAAAGCCAGAAAATCCAAAAGTGGAAGTTATAATGATTAATGGTGGGAGAAATACAGGTCTTGAGATAAGTAAAGATGGGAAATACCTTTATGTTGCCTCTTCCTGGTGTGGTTTGAGTATAGCGGATATTTCAGACCCTAAGAATCCAAAATGGGAGATTATTGATTATGGACCGGATATTGGTGGGAATATAGTTCTTGTTGATAATTACCTTTATGCAGAAGGATTGAGAATTTATGATGTTTCAAATCCAAAAAAGCCTAAAATGTATACCAAAAATATGGGATTTGGCTGGGCAGGAAGACCATATGCAAGGTATAAGAAGAATTATTTATTATGCGGTGGAAGAAAAGGATTCTTTATTGTTGATATTTCAAAAAGAACAGACCCTGTTGTTGTTGGTAAATTGAATCTGGATTTATATGCATTTTACGGGAAAATTATAGGGGTTTCTGGAAATATTGCCTATGTTGCAAGTGGTCAGTATCTTTATTCAATAGATATATCGGATGTTAAAAATCCTCGTATATTGAATAAAGTTTACATAGTCCATGCAACATCCCTCACCATTTATAAAAATTATGCATATGTGATAAGTGAATACCATGGATTCCGTGTTGTAAATATTGGAAATCCATCAGGTATGAAAGTTGAGGAGAAAAAACATATAAATGCGCCTGGTATAGATGAAGAGAATGGCCTTCTGTATACATCAAAAGGTTATGTTCTTTCAATTAAAAAATAAAAAAGGGGGGTAAAATGAAGGAATTTCTTTATCTTTCAAGGCCTGATGTTGAGAAGGTTGGTATGAGCATGAGAGAGATAATAGAAATAGTTGAGAAAGCATTTATTGAAAAAGGGAATGGAAGAGTCCAGATGCCACCAAAACCAGAGATAGAGGTCCGTGAAGGAGAAGTTTTCCATGGAATGCTTGCATATTTACCTGAGATGGGAGCACTGGGAGTAAAATGGATTTCTGGTTATCGTGATAATTATAAAAGGGGTATGCCGTATGTTAATGGGCTTATAATTTTAAATGACCCTGAGACTGGATTTCCACTGGCTGTTATGGATTGTTCATGGATTACTGCTATGAGAACAGGTGCTGCTACAGCTGTTGCTGCAAAATATCTTGCAAGAAAAAATTCTGAGACAATGGGTATAATTGGATGTGGTGTCCAGGGAAGGACAAATCTTGAAGCCATTAAAGTAGTATTGCCATCAATAAAAACTGTCTATGCATATGATGTCAAACCAGAAGTACTGGATTCATATGCAAAGGAGATGAGTGAGAAATTTAATGTTGAAGTTGTTAAATGCTCTTCTCCAGAAGAGGCTGTGCGTAATGCAGATGTACTGGTAACAGCAATTCCTTTTGTGAAAAATCCAACTCCTTTTGTTGAAAAAGAATGGTTAAAGGAAGGAGTATTTATATGTCCACTTGATTTTGATACCTCTTTGAAAGGAGAAGTTTTCAAATCAATGGATAAATTATATACAGACGATTTCCAGCAGCAGAGATACTATACAAGCATGGGTTATTTCAGAGAAGTTCCTGAACCACAGGGAGACCTTGGAGAGGTTGTTACAGGTAAAAAACCAGGAAGGGAAAGTGATGAGGAAAAGACAATGTCTATAAATCTTGGTTTAGCAATAGAGGATATGTCAACAGCTTTACAGATTTATAAGAAGGCAGTTGAGATGGGTATAGGGAAAAAACTTAACTTATATTGAGGAGGGGAAGATGCCTCCTCTTTCAATATCAGGGAGAATTATTGAGGTAAAATACCGTTACTGTGAGATGAGTCTGGCTGAATTTTTGAAATTTGCAAAAGAATGTGGTTATGATGGAGTTGAATTGAGAGCAACTCAGATCACATCTGAAACTACTGTAAGACAGGCAGAGGAATTCAGAAAACTGGCAGATGAACTAAATATAAATATATCATCCTGCATGGTGCCTGGCATAACTGCTGATGAAGAAGGTTTAAAATCTCTTGAAAGGTTTATATCTGTTGCAAAAGCCTTAAGATGCAATATGTTAAAGGTATGGATAGGTGATGTGGAATGGATTAAAAGGGCATGTGATTTGCTGGAACCATATAATATGTCCCTTATTGTCCAGACACATATAGGTGGGCCTTTT
>QNCF01000086.1 GCA_003644395.1 Candidatus Omnitrophota bacterium | reverse complement strand
TCAAATTTTGGTCTTCCTCTAAATCTCTTTGGTGGAGTATGTGGCTGATAAGGAAATTTTGTAGTATATGGTTTTGTAAATAGCGAAGTTAATGCCTCTTTAAGTTCCCTTAATTTTGGTTTTTTCATTTTTTATCTTCCTCCAGTTTATCACATACACTTCCTTCCCAGAGAGATATTCCTGCTTTATGTGATGCTCTTGATAATGCATGTGCTGCTGTTGGAGAAGCAATTAAAATAAAAATACCTGTTAAAAATGCTTTTGCTGTTGCTGCTCCTCCCACAAATATCATCACAGAAACAAGTATCAAGCAAGTCCCAAGAGTTACACATTTTGTTGATGCCTGTAATCTATTGTAAACATCTGGAAGACGGATAAGTCCAATACAACCGAAAAGGTCAAATAAAACTCCTATGGTCAGAATTATAAAACCAGTAAGTTTCATTTTTCTCTCCTCTTATTCATCAAATCCCTTTCCTTCAAGAAACTTTGCAAGGGCTACTGTTCCTATGAAACTCAAAAGTGCCCATGCAAGACCAATATACATATAAAATTCCTGTTTTGTTTTAATTGCAACAACGCTGCAGAAACCAACAATTACTATACCAAGAATATCTGTCCCAACAATTCTGTCGGCTGGAGTTGGTCCTCTCGCCACTCTATAAAGGCATAAAGCACAGCAGATTACAAGCACTCCATATGCAAATCCAATCATTCGAAAATCCTTTTTAGAATTTTTTCAAACCTTCTTACTATAATTTCTGTTGCTTTTTCTATATCCTGTGTTCTAACATATATCCAGTGAACATAAATATATCCACTTTCAGGCTCAACATCAACACTCATTGTCCCGGGAGTAAGTGTTATTGAATTTGCGAGAGCAGTTATTCCTGACTTACTCCTCAACTTTGTTTTAACTTTTACAATTCCTGGATTTATCGGTAGTGCAGGGTGTAAAACTCTGAAAGCAACATCAAGATTTGCAAGCAGACAATAATAAAGAAACACGGGAATATAAACAATGCTCCAGAAATACCTCTTTACTCCTAAAAATTTATGTGGTGATTGAGTAAAGCCATCTCCAAAAATAAGAGAAGAAAAGAAAGAAACAATAAGTCCTATAAAAATACTCTGGTAATCAATATCCTTTCCAAATGGCCATGTGAGTAATATCCAGACCATAAAAAGCAGTATAAATAAAACGCCTTTTTTCATTTCTAACTCCCCAATATTTTATTTATATAAGGCAAAACTCCATCGGTAAGAATTTTTATCACAGAATTAAGAGGTCCTTCTGTCCAGTTATAAACAAAGAAAGCAGTTGCCACACATAAAATACTTAAAGAAACCATTGATATTCTCATCAGGAAAGGAACTTCCTTATAATCACTCCATTTTTCTTTATCAAACTCTTCACCTTTTCCAAAAAATGCATATTTCTGAACTTTAGAGAAAGAAGAAAGAGTAAGAATACTCCCAATTACTGCCCAGAGAGCGATAACAGGCCTTCCTGCTTTTACTGCTGCTATTATGATTATCAATTTACTCCAGAACCCATTGAAAGGTGGTATTCCTGATATTGAAAGAGAACCGATGAGAGTTGAAAATGAAGTTACCGGCATCTTTTTAATCAAATTTCCCATCTTGTTCAAATCTCTTGTTCCTGTTTCATATTCCACGCTTCCTGCACCAAGAAAGAGAAGAGATTTAAAGATTGAATGATTTAAAAGATGGAAAAGACCCCCAATTATTCCAAGAGGAGTTCCAAGTCCAAAACCTACAAATATATATCCAATCTGGCTTATTGTGTGATATGCAAGCAATCTTTTGAAATCAAACTGAATAAGAGCAAGGATAACTCCTACCATCATTGAAAGAACACCGGTGTAAAGAAATATATTTGAAATCATAGGATTAAATCCAAAAACATTAAAAGTTATCCTTACAATTGTATAAACTCCACATGCTTTCACAACAACTCCTGAAAGCATGGCACTCATTGGAGAAGGAGCGGAAGGGTGAGCATCTGGAAGCCATGCGTGGAAAGGAACAATGGCTGCTTTTATGAGAAAACCAACAACAAGAAGGATGAAAGAAAATGCTATAAGATTATTAAAGCCATCTCCTCTTATAAACTGAGCAAGTTGAGCCATATTAACTGTTCCAAAATTCCCATATAAAATCCCTATTCCAAATAGAATGAAAAGGGAAGATATTGTTCCCATCACAATATATTTAAAGGATGCTTCAAGTTCCCTTGCCTGACAACCAAAACCAACAAGAGCATAAGCAGAAATAACAGAAATTTCAAGGAATACAAAAAGATTAAAAAGGTCCCCTGTTAAGACAACGCCATTCATACCAGCAACCATCAGAAGGAAGAGGGAATAATATCTGAGTTTTGAAGTATAAAGTTTTTCCATATAACTTACTGAAAATAGAGTTGACATAAAGGCAATAAGATTTATTACCAGTAAAAGAAACCAGGAAAATCCATCAAGAACAAGAACTATCCCAAAAGGTGGAGGCCAGTTTCCCATATAATAAGTTGTGTTTTCTCCTGCAACAAGTAAAGTAAAGAGAAGCAGAAGAAAAGTTGTTATATTTCCAGAAACATCAGGGAACCATTTGAGTTTCCTTGAAACCATCGGTATAAAGAATGCCATCCCCAGTGGTAAAGCAATAAAAATCTGTGGTCCTATCATTTTAACCTCTCAATTTCTTCATTTCTGTTATATCAAAAGTTCCATATCTCTCATATAACCTTATTGCTACTGCTACCATTAAAGAAAGAATACCAAGACCTATAACTATTGAAGTAAGAACAAACGCCTGTGGAAGCGGGTCAACAGATTTTGAAACAAATTCACTCAAACTCATTGATTTATTCATAATTGGAGCAATTCCGCCTTTCCTGTATCCCACAAGAACAATGAAAAGATTAACTGCGTATTCCATAAGCATCAATCCAAGAATTATCTTGACGATATTCTTCTTACAGAGAGCCCCATAAACTCCTATTAGAAACACAAGAAAACACAGGTAATATATCATTTCTTCTCCTTTTCAGTAGAAATAAGTTTTCCTTTACCATCTTCAAAAACAACTCTTACAACTGCAAAAATTATAAACACCATAAAAAGCGATGCTCCAACTTTCATCGCTATACTTAAATTACATAAAGGAATAATTCCTGCACTGAATAATCTGAAATTCCCTGTTGGATGAAATTTCTCAATAAAGTTTGTAAAAAATGTCCCTGTAAAATAAATACCCATAGAAGCAATCAAAAGGAATAAAAGTGCTCCAATGCTATCAAGTTCAGAAGCAAGAAGTTTTCCCATTTTTCCGAGGGCATATTCTTTTCCGAAAGCAAGAGTGATTAATATAAATGTGCCTGCAATTATAACTCCACCAGGAAATCCCCCGCCAGGAGTTAAATGTCCATATATAACAATATAAATTCCATAAAGGAATATAAATCCTTTTAACCATCTTGTTACTGTTTTAACTATAACACTTAACCCTTTTTCTTCCATTTTATTTTCTCCTCTTTCTTGCATAAATCCTCAGTATTGCAAGTGCTCCAAGTATTGAAGTAAAAAGGACAGTTGCTTCTCCAAGAGTATCATAACCTCTGTAATCAAGTAAAACTGCTGAAACTATGTTCGCTGCTCCTGTTTCTTTCAATCCATTAAGAAGGTATCTGTTTGTCGGAGCAGAAGAATTTAAAACAAAAGCAGGGGTTCCAAATTCAGGTAACCATCTCAATGCTTCAATTCCAAAAAGGAAAAATACAAAAAGAATTGCAAGTGTTGCAACGAGTCCGAAGAAATCTCTATCTTCATCTATTGTTGTTAAGTCCTTTCTTATTGTTGCTCTAATAAGTATAACAAGTGAAAGAACCTCAACAACAAGTTGTGTAATTGCTATATCAGGAGCTCCAATAAGCAGGTAAATTATACTGCAAAAGGCACCAACTGCTCCAAAAGACACAACAGCAGAAAGTAAATCCTTTGTTTCAAGTGCAATTATAGAAGCCATCACTATGAAAATCAAAAGTAATCCAACAATAATCTCTATCATCTTTTCCTCACATTTTCATAAATATAAACAGAAGCACAATAAGTCCAAACATTATCCATGAAAGATATGTAAGCAAAACTCCACTGTGTAAATACCTGAAAATTTTCCCAAAATAAAACACAATACCTTTACCTATCTCGTATATATCAAAAATTTTATTTTTTGCAAGTTCATAAACTTTTTTGAAAAATCCCATCTCTTCAATTGTTCTGTAAAACTCAGTTCCGCTCATATCCATTTCTTCCTTTACTTCTTCTCCTCCAATAAAATTTGGAACAATTCTTACTTTTATTGAGGAAACTATAGCAAAACTGATAAGTCCTATTAAAAGGGCTATTAGTATCAGTATAGTAGAACTTCCAAGAATAGTGAAATTGTAAGAACCTGGTATAATCCGGAAGAGGAATCTGGAAACAAACCCCCTATATCCAAATCCTATAATTATACACAAAATAGAAAGCATTACTGGTGGAAATACCATACTGAAAGATACTTCTTTTATCTCTTCTTTATATTCTTTTTTCTTTCCGAGGAAAACTGAATGTATCACTTTAAGAAAACTTGCAAGAGTTAATGCACTTCCTATCATTGCAGCAATTATCCACAAAGCCCATGAAAAATTGGGGTCAGATTTTGCTCCTTCAAACAGTCCCTGATAAATCATCCATTTAGAGAAAAATCCATTTAAGGGCGGAACACCTGAAATTGCTAAAGAAGAAATGAGAAATGCTGAAAATGTAATGGGCATCAGTTTCCCAATTCCACCAAGATTTTTCAGTTCAGTTGTTTTAGCTTTCTCTTCGACTGCTCCAATACCAAGAAATAAAGCACACTTGTATATTGCATTATTTATCATATGGAAAAGACCACCAATTATTCCAATGGGATTTCCGCTTCCTATTCCGAGAACCATATATCCAACCTGACTTACTGCATGGTATGATAAAAGTTTTTTAACATTATGCTGAACAAGTGCCATCATTACAGCCGCCACAATTGTAAATGCTCCTATAAATCTTAAAAGAAACCACATACCATAATGAAAATTAAAGAGATTAAGACATATTCTTGCAAGAAAATATATTCCAAGAAGTTTATCAAGAGATGCAGGAAGAAACGCCAGAACAGAAACAGGGGCAGTTTCAGAAATTTCAGGTATCCAGGTATGGAATGGCATTGCTCCTGCTTTTGCAAGAGATGCACTTAAAAGACAGAAGAAAGCAGCAAAAGCAATTCCTGTTTTAAGCATAATGTGAATTTCATCAATGAAGAATGTGCCTGTCAAAGCCCACAAGATTCCTATACCCAGGAGGAGGAAAGAATCCGTTCCTCCAACAATTATGAATGTTTTTTTGGCAGGTAAAGAGGCATCTTCTCCTCCCAGATTTACAAGAAGATATAAAGTGGCTCCAAGGAAACCCCAGAAGACAGCAAAAAGGATTAAATGATTGGAAAATACTGCTCCTGTTCCACAGGAGAGGGTCCAGAGAATATATGTGTAGTATTTATTTTTAAATTCCCTGTTTTTCATATAGGATAAACTGTAAATTGTAATGAGAAGTCCAAAAATTGTTATACCAAGGAAAGCAATCATTGAAAGATTATCATAAATAAACCATCCTCCAGGCACATACCCTCTCTTTCCAAAAAGAAATATCCCAGATATAAAGAGAATGAAGGTTGTGATTAAAGCAATTGCTTCTTTTACAAATTTAACTTTATCAGGAATAATCCTTATAAGAACTCCTGCAATAAAACACCATACAATCAGATTAATTATTAAACTTTCCATTTATATCTCTCTTCTCAATTTTTCTGTTTTTTTCCTTGAAAGTTCAACAAGTTCTTTATATCCATACAGTTTCTTTCTTGTTTTTGCCTCATAGACAGATACTCTTTCAGTGCAGCAATAGCAAGGGTCAACTCCTGCCAGAATTATAGCAACATCAGATATTGTTTCTCCTATACAACTTGCTTTAAATGTTGGAATATTGGTATAACTTGGTGCTCTCACTTTATGCCTTACAGGTCTATTACTTCCATCACTCCTTATATAATGGAATGTTTCTCCTCTGGGTGCTTCATGATGACCTATTCCTTCACCTTCCGGGATTTCTCTTACTTCTTTCCATATTTCACCTTTCTT
>QNCF01000085.1 GCA_003644395.1 Candidatus Omnitrophota bacterium | reverse complement strand
TAAGGGAAACTGGAAAATGGATATGGATACATCCACATATTTCTGTGTATCTTGACATTTCCTTACCTTTTTTGTAGTATTATACCATATAGGAGGTGGCCCCATCGTCTAACTGGTTAGGACAGATGGTTCTCAGCCATCAGGCACGGGTTCGAATCCCGTTGGGGCTACTCTCATCATTTAATTAAAAGCACCAGTGATTCAGAAAAGGGGGGGTGATGGAGGAATTAAAGATAAATGTGGAAAGGGTTGTGGATTTTATGGTTTCTTTTATAAGGGATGAATTTAAAAAAGCAAATTTCCGAACAGCAATTATTGGACTTTCAGGAGGACTTGATTCAACAGTTGTTGCAAGTTTATGTAAAATTGCTCTTGGAAGAACAAATACATATGGAATAATATTGCCATATAAAGATACGCCAAAAGAAGCCCTTGACCATGCATATCTTGCTGGAAGGACTCTTGGAATAAGGTATTTAAGATTCAATATCACCCCTCAGATAGATTTTTATTTCAGGAATTTCCCGCAGGCAGATAATATAAGAAGAGGGAATAAGATAGCAAGAGAAAGGATGAGTATACTTTATGACCTTTCTTACCATTTCCAGGGACTTGTTGTGGGAACAAGTAACAAAAGTGAAATTTATCTTGGTTATGGAACAATTTATGGAGACCTTGCATGGGCGATAAATCCAATTGGAGACCTTTATAAAACTCAAATATATCAGGTTGCAGAATATTTGAAGATACCTGAGGAGATAATAAAGAAGAAACCGAGTGCTGAATTATGGCCAGGCCAGACAGATGAAGGTGAACTTGGACTTTCATATGATGAAATAGATAGAGTCCTCTTTTATTACATTGATAGACAGATGAACCCTGAAGATATTGTGAAGACAAAGGGAATAAGTGAGGATGTTGTGAAGAAGGTTGTGAATTTTGTGAAGAAAAGCGAATTTAAAAGGAGATTGGGAGCAATTGCAAAGATACCTGATGAGGTGAAATATTCATAAATTTAATCTATTGATGCTGATTCCATTTCATATTCTCCCTGGAGCCCTTTAATAAATTTTGGAACAACATCTTTAAAGGTATTTCCAAATTTTTTATTCAATTCAATCGCTACCTCTGGATACTTATCTATCAGATTTTCCCTTTCTTTCGGGTCATTCTCAAGATCAAAAAGCATATCCACTTCATTTTCAGGAGTTATGACCAGACTCCATTTCTTATCTCTTATGCATCTGTATATTCCACCTTTATATCCAGAAATGATTGCTTCTCTATATTCTTCCTCTCCCTTTATCACATTGTAAAAACTCTTACCACCAAGCGGTATATTTTCATTTTTGTATCCCATGATTTCCAGCAATGTTGGCAAAACATCAGGAAATTGTATGAGGGATTTAACTCTTTTTCCACCATATTTCCCATCTGGCATCCTTATAAGAAAAGGGACTTTTAAAAGTTCACTGTACATCCTGTCAGGACCTTTCAAAAACTTACCATGGTCACAGAGTGGATGTCCATGGTCTGCTGTCAAGACTATAAGAGAATCTTCATAATAACCGAGTTTTTCAAGATTTTCAAATAGATAACCGAGACAATAATCCACAAAAGAGACTTCCCCTGCATAAAGCCCTCTTATAAAATTTATCTGCTCTTCAGTTGCCCATTTCCTTGCCTCTCCTCCCATAGGCATTATCAATCTTGGCCCTTTATAATTTTTATCTGTGTAAATATCAAATCTCTCAGGAGGGTCCCATGGCTCATGTGGTTCAAAAGAATCTAACCACAGAAAGACTTTTTTAAAATCCCTTGCTTTTTTAAGAAACTCAACGCTTTTATCAACAACCTCAGTAGTAAACCATGTTTTTTCATCCAAATCATCTGTATTTGCAAGAAATTGCATTATTCTTTTTCTCCAGTGTTCAGGATAGTTTTCATTAACATAATCCTCTATTTTTCTTTTACTAACAGCGACTTTATGAGGGTCATATTCCTGTCCCCTTATCCATTGGTAAACAGAAAAACTCCTGTGGTAATTCATACCAGGTGCTCTGAAATGGTAAGTGTCTGATATAATGGCAGAGATATATCCTTCCCTTTTCAAAATATCTGCTATTGTAAGGTCATATTCAGTCAAAGGGCACCATCCTCTGTAAGGGAGTGAAAAGTGGCCGGTCATAAGTTCATATCTCACAGGAATTGTTGGAAGCCCGCATGGATATACATTCTCAAAAATTATGCAATCTTTTGCAAACTTATCAATATTTGGTGTTTTACAGGGAGGTATTCCAGGGAAAATCTCTTTTCCTTCATTGTATATGCTTACATGGTCCTGTCTTAAACTATCCAGCACAATGAATATAAGATTCATCTAATTATTCTTCCAATCTGGAGAGGATATCCTCAATCTCTTTATTTATTTTCTCTGTTTCCTGCCAGGTTTTTTTAACAAATTCATCATCAGAGGCAAGTGTATGTACTTTTTCATAATCGGGTATTATCTTTTTCCCGCGAATATCATCTTTTGCTTTTGAACTCTCAACATCCTCTGCAATCTTTCTCTGCATCTTTGAAAGCCTTTTCAACAAATCAGGGATTTTCTCATCTGGAAATTCCTGGAGAATAATTTTTCTTTCATGCTCCCATCTTTCATCATCACTTTTCTCTCTTAAAATATCCTCTGAGACTTTGCCATTTTTTGAAAGAATCTCTTCAATCTTTCTCTTAAGACCTGTTAATGCATACCACTGGATATAAAATGTATATGCCTCTATTCCCTCTTTCCTTCTTTCTTCCAGAAGATAATTTTTACCAAGTCCCTTTATTTCCTTTTCTGTATATATCTGCTTTATCTCCTTTACATCCATCAACCTTTTTCTTGCATCTATCATCAAATCCACTATTTCTGGTCTGAAGACTTCAAAAACAAATTCTGTCCTTTTTGCCTTGTTCCTCTTTTTATACTTCTCTTCATTCCTCTTTATCATAAAGATATTGTTCTTTAAAACCCATCCAGGCATTATCTCATTTATTGCAGGTGATATCCCTTCATAAACAGAGGAGGGTATATTGATCAAACTGAATGGGAATTCAACACATTGAGGCAGTGTTGTGACTCCTGTCGCTATTATTGTGTAAGGAGATTTTTTAAAATTTGCAGGGAATTTAATATTTACACCAAGACCGAAGAAAAGCCCTTCTCCAGGCCATATTTCCTGGTCAGGAGCCTTGCCTGTATGGTTACTTCCAACATTTGCTCCATATCCCACATTTCCCTTACCTTCAGGCCATAATGCTGCTATTAAAAGTGCCTGATGGTGGAATCCTACAAATGGACCTACAAGAGAAGAGGTAACTTCCCCCTCTCCAATACCTGTATTTGGACCTATTATAGAATTTGTAACTTTTCCATGCCTCTCAACATGGCTGTGTTCTGCAAGGAGTGAATGGTCAACAATTCCCATTGAAGAGACTTCGCATCCCCACTGGATTAAAGAATCAGATACCAAAGCTCCATCTTTTATCTCTGTCCTTTCCTCCTTATTGCTGAGAATTGTTGAGTTTGATACTTTGCATGCATTTTCAATAATTGCAAATTCTCCAACAATAACTGAATCAATCAATCTGCTGTTTTTAACTATCACACCCGGGAAGAATATTGAAAAGTCTCCTTTTATATTTGAAACATAATCTTTAACCTTCTCTTCATATTGAGAAAGGAAAGAACTGTCTTTTCTATACGCAAGTTTTTCAACCCAGTCAAAAGGAATCTCTGAAAATACCTTTACTTCTCTTCCTCCGGTTTCAATTGCAATTGGGAGTTCCTCACCATTTCCAAATGTTGAACCTTTTTTACAATTTATTTCATCAACATTCATAATTATAACCTCTTCACATACTATTGAATTTGCAAGAAATTTCACATCTTTAATTAAAGAATTATTTGCTATTTTTGAATTTACGATTGTGGATCTGTAAATACCTGAAGGAAGAATTAAACCATCAACATTCACGCTCTTTTCAAATGAACCAATAATTACTTCTCCGAAAAAGAAAGAATTTCTTACTCTTTCCGGTTTAAAATCTTTCCCAACCTTTATCTTGCTCCAATCTTCAGCCCAATTTCCAAATTTTTTCAGTTGCTCTATCTCCTCTGCTGTGAGTGGCCTTACATCCTTGAAAATTTCATTAACCTTTTTAATCTTTTCAATCAGTTCCATTTTTACAGCCATATTTCCTTCTTTAACTGTTTTGAAGAGTTTTCTGTAAATTTATAATAATCTATTCTTTTAAGTTCAGATGCTGCCTCCTCATCAAGAAATACTGTGACTTTTGGATGTAACTGTAGAGCAGTTGCAGGTACAAGACTTGTAATCGGCCCTTCAATAAACTGTGCTACAGGCTTCGCTTTATTTTTCCCATTTGCAAGAAGTATTATCTCCTTTGCTTCAAGTATCGTTCCAACACCCATTGTAATGGCAAATCTTGGAACCTCATCAATGCTTTTAAAAAATCTTGAATTGTCCTTTATTGTCTGTTCATCAAGAGCAACAAGTCTTGTCCTTGAATAGAAGGATGAACCAGGTTCATTAAATCCTATATGGCCATCCCTCCCTATACCAAGTACCTGCAGATCTATTCCTCCTGCCTTTTTTATCTGCTCCTCATACCACTGGCAGTATTTCTCAACATCTTCTGCTTTTCCATCAGGAACATATGTATTTGATTTTTCAATATCTATGTGGTTGAAAAGATTTGTATCCATAAAGTATCTGTAACTCTGTGGATGTGTCGGCTCAAGTCCATAATATTCATCAAGATTGAATGTTTTAACATTTTTAAAACTCAATCCTTCCTCTTTATGCATCCTTATCAATTCCTTATAAAGACCGAGTGGAGTTGAACCTGTTGCAAGTCCAAGCACAATATCTTTTTTCTTCATCATTCTGTCTTTAATTAAAAGCGCAGCCTCTTTACTCATCTCCTCATAAGTTTTTCTTATTATTACTCTCATCTTTTCCTCCTTTTTCTTTAAGTTGTTTAAGTCCAAGGGAAATCTTTTTACCCTGTGGGTCTATTTCAAGAACTTTAAATTCAAGTCTCTGCCCCTTCCTCAAAACTTCTGATGGATGTTTTATCGGTTTATCAGAAATATTTGAAATATGGACAAATCCATCAATTCCCTTTTCAATCTCAACAAATGCTCCAAAATCAGTAATATGGTATACACGCCCCTTTACTATGCTACCAACAGGATATTTTTTTGCTATTTCTGGCCATGGATTTGGCTCAAGTTGCCTTAAACTGAAAGATATTTTTTTCTCATCTTTTTTTATCTCAATAACTTTTAATTTTAAAACATCTCCCATAGCAACGACTTCTGAAGGATGCCTTATCCTCCCTGTCCAGGATAATTCTGAAATATGGAGAAGCCCCTCAACACCTTCCTCAAGTTTTATAAATGCACCATAATCAGTAATATTGACAACCTTCCCTTCAACAACGGAACCTACAGGATATTTCTTCTCAATATTTTCCCATGGATTTGGTGTTTTCTGTTTAAGTCCGAATGAAACCACCTGCTTTTCAAGGTTTACATCAAGAACCACAACCTCTACTTCTTCTCCAACACTTAAAAGCTGGGAAGGATGACTGATTTTACCCCAGCTCATATCATTGATATGTAAAAGACCGACAACTCCATTCTCAATCTCTATGAATGCTCCATAATCCACAATATTCTTTACAACTCCCTTCACAAGCTGCCCTTTCTTTAATTTACTTAAAGTCTCCCTCTTCTTCATCTCCTTTTCTTCTTCCAGATACTTTTTCCTTGAAACAACCACATTCTTTCTGAGTGAATTTATCTTCAATATCTTAAAATAAGAGGTCATCCCTATATATTTTTGTGGTTCTGTGAGTGGTTTTATATCGGTCTGTGAATTTGGAAGGAAAGCTATCATTCCTATATCCACTCTGAAACCACCTTTAACTCTTTGAAGGATATATCCTTCTATAGGGAGGCCCTGTCTGTAATGAGTCTCTATTTTTTCCCAGTTGAGCTGGATATCAGCCTTTTCTTTTGAAACCGGTATCAATCCATTTGAATCTGGTTCAAGTGATTCTATGACAACCTCAACATTCATTCCCACATGGATTTTGTCCTTATCCCTTTTAAATTCTTCAATAGGTGTAACTCCTTCTGATTTATAACCTATATCTATT
>QNCF01000084.1 GCA_003644395.1 Candidatus Omnitrophota bacterium | reverse complement strand
TTTACCACCAACAGTAACCTGTAATTCCTGCATTGATTCAAGAAGTGCTGACTGTGTTTTGGGAGGTGCTCTGTTTATTTCGTCAGCAAGGACAAGATTGGCAAAAACAGGCCCTTTTATAAATCTGAATTTCCTTTCAAATGTGGTCTTATCCTGTTCTATAATTTCTGTCCCTGTAATATCAGAAGGCATAAGGTCAGGAGTGAACTGTATTCTTTTAAAAGAAAGGTCAAGAATCTGGGAAAGTGTTTTAACCATAAGTGTTTTTGCAAGTCCAGGGACACCAATTAGAAGACAATGTCCACAGGAAAAAAGTCCAATAAGAATTTTTTCAATGATTTTATCCTGCCCAACGATTACTTTATGGATTTGTTGATAAATCTGTTCTTTAATCCTTCCAAGTTCCTCAAGTTGTCTTATTTCTGTTTCCATTAATGCTCCTTTTTTCTGTGGAGGACGGTCCTCCATAATTCAGTGTGTTAAAAGATATACAAGAATATTAATTCCTAAATTTTTTGCAACATTTTCAGGTATTTCAGAAGTAAATGGTCTTGGTATACCTTCCCACTCCCCTCCTATTCCGTAAGGAGAAAATATAATTGATGGTAATCCATTTAAAGTATATATCTCAACAGGAGATACTTTCTGGAAATTTTTTATTGAGATATTTATCCTGTTTGGAAATTGGTAAACAGGGCTACTCTGGTCTGGAATAACTTTTTTTGCTTCAGGCAAAACTTCACTTACAATTTTCCTGAAAGAAATTGTAAATTCTTCACTTCCACAGCAACTATCTCCAATAAGAATTCCTCCAGAAAGAAGAAATTTTCTAAGTTTTTTTAATTCCTCTTTTGAAAATTTGGGATTGAAATGACCTGTTATATAAAGAATAGGAACATTTTTTAAATCATCTTTTTTCAAATCAACAGGGATAGTTTCAAGGTATACAGAAGTATCTGTTTGTTGTGCGAATAATTTCAATAATTTCCCCATTGCAGATGGATGAGGATTCCAGTCCCCTGAATGTTCAATCTGTCCAACATAAATTTTCCCTTCCACTTTCTTTGTCTTTTCCTCATAGACAGGGGTTATTCCATAAAGTTTAGCATAGTCAATCCATGTAAGTGAATAAACAGCCATATTTATTCCTATCTTTATTGCATCTTCAGGTATATATCTTTTACCCCATGGATGAGTATGCATTGCCCATCCACATCCAAGGTCATAAGGTGAAAGTATTACCGCTGCTCTACATCCAATATTTAAAATTCTTAAATTCAGGTCTGACTTTTTTTCTACACCATTATCAAGAATTTTTAAGTTGTTAAGATTATAAAAGCAGAGTTTTAAGGGATGGTTGGAATAAACTTTATATAAATTTCTTTCAGGGAAAATTTCAGAAATAAAAGAAGTAAACTCCTTTGTAAATTCAGGACTACCTGAAGAAGCATTTGCCCAGATAAAGCCACCTTTTTCAAGATATTTTTTTATTTTATCTTTATATTTTTCAGGTCTGTATGGTTCAACACTTGTTATATAAAGAACAGGAATTTCTTCAGGATTGAAAGAAAAACTTGAAAGATTTATTTTTATTGCTCTATATGTAATACCTGTTTCTCTGGATAGTATTTTTAAAAGATTTTCAATATCATTTTCAGCCCTTGTCCATTTATCCTCTGGTCCACATATAACTTTTCCAACAAGAACAGGTGGAGCAGGCGGGTTTTTCTTTTCCGTTCTTCTCAATGGGGTAACAGGAAGAGGAAGTGGTGGAAATCCTTCTCCTGCCTTTCTTCTTTGTGGTCTTTTTGTCGGTGGTGCTTTTCCACATTCCCAGGCACCAGCACTTAGAATTAAACCTGCAAGAAATAAGATTAAAAATAATTTAATTTTCTTCATTTTCATTCTTTTTGACTTATTTTACTCTTAAAAGTTTAGAGAAACAAGAAAATTATAGTGCTTTTATAAAGATATTTCTTTTTATTTTGGTCTGATGTGGTAAAATTAATAAAAAATGTGGCAAAGATTTCTACTTTTTAGAAAAAAATATTTTAAGATTCGTTTTTTACTCCTTATGATAGTTTTTATTTATGTTTTTTATCCCTCTCATCACATTATAAATCTTGTAAATATTGCAATTGATAGCTTTTTTTTCTCAAATATTTCAGTAGTTGATTTTTCAAGAAAGTATAGAAAACTGGAGGTACTTAAAATTGAAAGAAAAATTCTAAAGACATTTGATAAAAATGGAGATAAAACACTCAACAAAAAAGAAAGGGAACATTTTACGCAGGAAACGGGATTAAACTTTTATTTATCTGGAAGCATGTACCACATCAATGCAAGTGACAGAGAAATTGTTGAACTCGGGAAAAAAATGGGATATGAAAAGAGAAACTATAAAGAGATAAGTAGAGAATGTTTTGAAAAAGCGAAAAAAGAAGAAAAAGAAATTTATTCAGAATCTATAAAAAAACTTAAAAGTGTATCCAATCCATTCTTTTCATTTTTAACTTTAAAAAAGAAACAGACATGGAAAAAGGGGGTGATCTCTCTGGAAAAATTTTTATTGAGATTGTTCACTGGTTTAAAACATTTTACTTTCTACGATATAAAAAAAGAAAGAATATCGTCGAAATGGATATGGACATGGAAAAATATCAGGTTTTCATTTTACAAACCAATAAATCTTTATAAAAAAATTTTAAAAGATTTAGGTTTTATTTTAAATGAATTGGATAGAGGGATAAGAATAAAGAAATTAAAAAATGAACCAGGGTACTGTATTTAATAAGAGAAAAAAAATTAATAAGTTCGCAGTAATAAGTTTTATTCTGGGAATTTTGGTTTTTTTTGTTTCTATAATTGAAATCCAGATTATTATGATTTCTGTCTTGCTTGGATATATTGCTAAAAAGGAGATAAAAAGAAGTAACTTTATGCAAAAAGGAAATATTTTTGCTACATTGGGAATATTCTTAAGTTTATTTTATTTGTTTTCTTTCAAGATTTTTTCCCAAATTGAAAACAAAAGATATAGGGAGCATCTGTATCGGGCTGTGTGTATGACAAATTTAAAACAAATTGGAGAAGGCCTTTATTTTTATTCATTAGATAACGCTGGTTACTTTCCTGAAAAACTTTCTGCTTTATATCCCCATTACATAAATAAAGCCGAAATATTCTGGTGCCCTTCTGATAAAGACCCAAAGCCAGAAAAGATAGAAAATGATATTCCAGACAATAAAAATAGCGCCTGTATAAGTTATCAATATAACCCAGGATACACTGAAAACGATTATTTTTTAATTCCCCTTATTTGGGATAATGGTTGTGGAATAAGTGGTAACCATAAAGATGGAGGAAATGTTCTTTATCTTGATGGAAGTGTAAAGTGGGTTCCCTGCAGTAAGTGGAAATCGAGGAAACACGGAAAATCATATCCTTGAGAAATCAGGTTTAAGCATTATATGGAATTTGACAGAGATAGTGAAATGAAGTAATTTAAAAGTATGGAAAGATTTATAAAAAACCTGAATTTTAGAAAAATGAAAAAATTAATAATTTTTCTTTTTTTCTTTTTTATTTCTTATTCCTGTTTTGCTGAAAATAAGGGATATAAATTAAATATAAGTGATGCTATTGGTCCTGTTACATATTATCAGATAAAAAGGGTAATAAATCAGGCGGAAAGGGAAAATGCAGAATTTGTTCTTCTTATAATTGATACTCCTGGTGGGCTTCTTACTTCCACGAGAAAAATTGTTCAGGAAATCTTTAAATCTAAAGTTCCTGTAATTGGCTATGTTTATCCATCAGGTGCTCAATGTGCTTCTGCTGGAACTTTCATTGCTCTTTCCTGTGATATTCTTGCTATGGCTCCTGCAACAAATATAGGGGCGGCTCACCCTGTAACCCTTATGAGTGGTGGAGAAAAAGATAAGACGATGGAAGAAAAAATAGTAAATGATACTGTTAGTTTTATTAAAAGTATTGCAAGGTATAGAGGAAGAAATGAGAAATGGGCTGAAAAAGCAGTCAGGGAAAGTATATCTTCAACAGAAGAAGAAGCACTAAAAAATAAAGTTATAGACCTTGTGGCGAAAGATATAGAGCAACTTCTCAAAAAAATTGACGGAAAAAAAATAAAAAAAGATAAAAAGGAAATCACCCTTCATACAAAGAATGTTGTTTTTACTCCTACAAAAGTTTCTTTTAAAGATAATGTTCTTAAGACAATTTCAAATCCAAATATTGCATATATTCTTTTGATAATAGGTATGTGGGGAATAATACTTGAATTTTCTCATCCTGGTTTTGGTATCCCTGGAATTGCAGGAACAATATGTTTAATTCTTGGATTTTTTGCTTTGCATACACTCCCAATAAATATGGCAGGACTTCTTTTACTCCTTTTGAGTTTTGTCCTCTTTGGTATTGAAGCAACAACTCCAACATTTGGTTTGTTTTTTATATCAGGTATAATTGCATTTCTTATTGGCTCCTTTATGCTTATAAGACCAATTTCAGAAGTAAGGATTGCTCCATCTTTAATTCTTTCTGCTGCTTTTTCATCTGGCTTTTTCATCTGGGCAATATTACTTTTTGCTCTTAAAACAAGAAGAAAAAAAGTTACCACCGGTATTGAAGGAATTATTGGAGAAAAGGGGAAAGTAAAGATAGAACTTAATCCAGAAGGTATGGTCTTTGTGCGTGGTGAATACTGGAAAGCAATATGTAAGGATAAAAATGAGGTTATAAAGAAAGATGAAGAAATAAAGGTTGTTGGTAATGATGGTCTTAAATTGATTGTTGAAAAAGTAAAGGAAGAAAAAGAAAGTTAAAATGGGAGAAAATATTTTTGCAGATGAGGCGTGGAGAATTTTCAGGATAATGGCTGAATTTGTGGATGGATTTGAAGAACTTGAAAATGTAAAAAATGCCGTAACTGTCTGGGGTTCAGCAAGAGTTAAGGAAGGAGATGAATGGTATGAAAAGGCAGTTGAAGTTGGCAAATTACTTGTAGAGAATGGATATACTGTAATAACAGGTGGTGGACCAGGAATAATGGAAGCAGCGAATAAAGGAGCAACTCTTGCAGGTGGAAATTCAATAGGACTGAACATAGAATTACCTCATGAACAGAAACCAAATCCATATATAAAGACACTTATTTCTTTCAGATACTTTTTTACAAGAAAGGTTATGTTTGTGAAATATGCAAAAGCGTTTGTTATTTTTCCAGGTGGGTTCGGCACACTGGATGAATTTACAGAAGCAATAACATTAATTCAGACAGAAAGAATCCATAAATTCCCGGTAATTCTTTTTGATAGAAACTACTGGTCTGGATTAATTGAATGGATGAAAGAAAATCAACTTAAAAGGGGCTATATTTCTTCAGATGACCTTTTAATTTTTTCAACTGTTGATGAGCCAGAAGAAGCAATCCAGCAAATCCAGAACTTCTATAAATATTAACGAGGTCGGACCTCGCTTTGAAATAGGATTTCCTGGAGATATTTTTTTGATTCTTTTGGATTAACTGCCTCTACTATTACTCTTAAAACTGGTTCTGTTCCTGATGGTCTTATATGTATCCAGCCATTATCTCTTATAATTTTAATTCCATCAGTGAGGTCAATTTTCTCTTTTTTGTAAATTTTTTTGAGTTTTTCCATCAGTTTATCAGTGTTTTTAATTTCAAATTTTCTTTTAATCATTGAATATTCTGGATATGAATTAACTATTTCAGATATTTTTTTGTTTTCTAAAGATATTCTTTCAAGTATAATTGCCATTCCAACAAAACTATCCCTTCCATAATGAATTTTTCCCCATATAACCCCACCATTACCTTCCCCCCCTGCCCTGCTCTTTATTTTTTTCATTTTTTCAACTACATTTATCTCACCAACTTTTGTTCTGTAAATTTTTACTTTATGTTTTTTACAGATAAAGTCAATAAGGGAAGTGGTAGATAAATTAACAACTACAGGTGTTTTCTCTTTTTTTAATATTGTATCAAGGCAAACAGTAAGTGTAAGTTCTTCTCCAGGTATATAGCCATTTTCACATACAAAGGCAAGACGGTCACAATCAGGGTCCTGAATAAAACCAATATCTGCTTTTTCTTCAATGACCTTTTTTTGTAATTGTTTCATATTTTCTTTAAGTGGTTCAGGATTATGAGAAAATTTTCCAGGTGGGAATTTGTTTATTGATATAATATCACATCCAAGACCTTTAAGAAATTTTTCAGTATAAAATGAAGAAACCCCCTGACAGCAGTCAACAACAACTTTGAAATTTCTTTTTCTTATTTCTTCAATATTTACTGAATTGTATATATCTTTAAAATAAATTTCTTT
>QNCF01000083.1 GCA_003644395.1 Candidatus Omnitrophota bacterium | reverse complement strand
TAAAAATGGAATGTATAGAATAGCCTAAAATTCATGATATAGGTGCTGTTTTTGTAAAAACGCTGAAAGAGAAAGGAATAGAGTTAGAAGAAGAAATGTATGAGAAAATAATAGAAATCTCAGATTATCTGGCAAAAGAAAGAGGTCCTTCTTTTTATGGAGAGAAAAGATATACAAAGAAAGATGCTAAAAAAGCGAAAGAATTTGCAGAAACAATTATTGAAATTACCAGAAAAATTCTTAAGAAACTGAAATGAAAGTTGGATATAAAGATTATAAAGATTTTCTAAGAAAGGTAAAAGAAGAGATAACTCAAAGAGGGAAAGACAATATTTTATCAATTGTTCTTTATGGTTCTGTGGCAAGAAATAAAGCAAAACCTGAATCCGATATCGATATTCTTATACTCTGTAAAAAAAGAAATTCCAATGTAGAAAATTTGATATTAAAAGGTATTTCCAGCGTAAGAAAATTTCCTGAATATGAGAAATTGCACAAGAGAAAACTTTATGGAGAAATCTCTCCTTTTATTGTAGGAATAAATGAACTGAAAGAAAATCCTTTAATTCTTCTTGATATAATTGAGGATGGAGTTATTCTCTATCAGAAAGATAAAGTTTTTGAAAGGATTCTTAAAAAGTTTAAAGAGAAGTTAAAAAAGTTAAAGAGTAAGAAAGTTTATCTTCCTGATGGAACATGGTACTGGGATTTAAAACCTGACTGGAAGCCCGGTGAAGAGGTAGAAATAAAATTATAACATTTTACTTTCTCATCTTAGCAATAATACTTCCAAATAAAGAGGTTTAGCCTCGGATTAAGATGACAAAATTTTTTTAACAAAATTATACACAATCTCAGCGCCATTAAGGGCTTTTTCTGCATCTTTCTTATTTGGTAATTCTTCATCAAGAGAGCCTACTATTGCATCTGGATATCTGGTTGGAATATAGAATTTGTCCAAAAATTTACATATATTTAAAAGAGAGTTAAACTTTTTGTCATATTGAGAACAGATATTCAAGAGTTCTAAAAGACTATGGGTCTTTGGGGATATTCTTTTCTTAGATTTAATGAAAGATTTAAGACTTTTCTCAACAACTTGCTGACTATGAAAGCAAACCTGATTGAAAATTCCCTCTTTCAGTAATACACGGGCAGACTTTAAATCTTCCTCTGCAAATATGAGAAATTCCTCATATCTTTTTTTATTACCCTTTTTCATAAATCACTTTTCCTTTCTTTAATACTTCTTCCTGAATAAATGGTTCTACCTTGGATAAATATTGAAATTCTTCAGGGGTATAAACGATAAAATCTACTCCTATTTTTGGAGAACACAATTTGATAACTTCGCCTATTCTATCTAATAATCTTTTTTTACTCTTTTTTATCAAAATAAGGTCAATATCACTCCACTCTTTTACGCTTCCCTTGGCAAGAGAGCCAAAAAGAATAATTTTTTCAGGTTTGTATCTTCTTTTTAGTATATGTAAAATTCTTCTCAGTTCTTTCTCCAGATCTTTTTTCCTGTTAATTAACTTCCTCTGTATATGAGACTCCATTTTTCTAAAATTTTACCACATTTTTGAAGATGAAAATATTTTCAGACAAAACCGGATTTTATTTTAAGCGGTAAAGAATGAATGAGGATATCAAAATTGTTACTACTGGTATAATCAATCCCTTTATTATGAGGAAGCAGAGAAATACCACAGGATACAATATTATCCTTGTTGTATACTTTGCCCATGTGTGTCTTTCAATAAATTCTGCTAATTTCGGTGAATGTGTATAATAAAACCTTACAAATGCTTTCCCAATCCTATTTTTCAAAAGATACCTATCTCTGAATTCTTTCAAAATTATAACCTGTTTTGAAAGAGAAGAACCATAAGCAGCAGTAGCTATAAAACATCCCCCTCCTCCACCACCTGAAGGTGATGGTTGTTTTGCTGGCCCTGATGGGTCAACTATAACTCCATTTTTAACTCCATCTAAATCTCCATTCCCTCCATCCTGCAATATTATCTCTACTTCTGTATATCCTCCATCTGAATCATAATTGAATACCGCATCATATTCATACCAACCAACCACAGGGTCATATTTATACCAACTGCTATCTACATAATTCCCTGGAATATAAAATCTCAAAATTACTGTCTCTCCTTCTGTCAACCCCTCTATCCTTGTTGAAAAAAGTCCCAATGGTAAATTTGAGGGCTTACCTTCATCAGGTAAATCAGAATGGTCTATATTTTTAACCATACTTATTTCCCCTCTATCCACCTTCAATCCAACTGTCTTCCCATTTAATCCCTTTATCCCTGTATCTACCTGGTATAAATCCTCCAATTCCGCTAAAGATGTCTCATCTGGTATCTGCTTTTCTAAATCAGGGTCTTTTTCAACTGTCTTAAAGTATGTAAAATCACTCCACTCTGACCATTCTGGATAATTATCTCTATACCTAACCCTCCATTTGTATTGTTCTGATGGTTTTAATGTTCCCCATGGTATGTCTATCTGGTTGAATTTGAGAGATGGATTCAATGATATATCTGTAAGTGTTATAATCTGATGGTAAACTGGTGTCTCATCTTCTGACTGGTCTGAATAAAATATCTGCCATTCACTCGCTGTCTGTGTATCTGACTGGTCTGAATATGAAAATTCACTCGCTTCTAATCTCGGGTCAAGTTCTACATTTTCTTCTCCATTCTGTGGAGATATGTTTTCAGGTTTAGAAGGTGGTGTATTTGGAGTGCTGTTTCCATCAACAGGATTGCTTCCACCTATATATTCTTCAAGGTTTGTGTATCCATCATTATCAGGGTCTCCTTCTGGCCCATTTTCTCCTGTAGGATCAGTCGGGTCTAAATTATAATCAGCTTCCCATCCATCAGGTAATCCATCACGGTCTGTATCAGAATCTGTGGGGTCAGTTGAAAGATTGTATTCATCTAAATTGCTTAATCCATCATTATCAGGGTCATCATATTTTCCATAATTTAAATTTCCAAAATATTTAATTTCCCAGTTATCAGGTAGATTATCTCTGTCTGTATCTGAAGGTTCTGAAGAAGTAACTTTAATATCATCTATAAACCATCCAGGGTAAATATCAGGCATTCGTGTATCTGAAAATTCACAGTGGAAATGGAAGCGGAGTTTTACAGTATTTCCACAATATTGAGTTAAATCAATATCAACTTCCTCCCACTTTCCCCCTGTATCCTGAGCTTCCCATAAATTCTCCCATGTCTGCCCATCATCTTTTGATATCTCCACCTTACCAAAATCCCATGTATTCTGAGAACCACCAATCCAGAAATAGGAAAAGAAATTTAATCTTGCATTCTGGTATGAATTTAAATCTATTGGAGGAGAGGTGAGAAATCCATCAAAAGGTGCAACTCCAGGATTATATGTGAAATGCCATACACCATTTCCGTACTCATCGCAGAAGTGCCAGCAATGCTCCCCATTATAAGAGAAATTCTCTGTTATATACCAGTTATGTTGTGGTTCTCCCTGTGCCTGATAAGAGACTTCCCAGTTACCCTCTCCTTCTTCCATACCATCAGAGAATATTAAATGAAGGATTGCTGTGACAAAAGAGTAAAAATTTCCTGAATTATCCATGTAAGATACATTTCCAGCCTCATCTTTTGACTGGACAGCAAAGTAATAAAATGTTTCTGGATTAAGCCCTTTTAATGTTATTAAGTGTGAAGTTGTGAGTGTTCTGTCTTCCAGTTCTAACTGTGGAGGAGAAGAATCTCCATAATATACCTTGCTTTCTGCTGGCTCATCTGTTTTCCAGATTATTGTTGCTCTATCTGCTAAACTATCAACAACTTCAATATCACTTATAAGTGGAGGGGTAAAATCTGCATATGCTTTTGCTTCTCTTTCAAAACAATTACCATTTCCATCATCTTCATCAATATAAGTCGCAATTATCAATTCACCATCTTCACATTCAACAATTCCATTATTTTTCTTAAAACTCTTTTCTTTTAAAGTTATTTTCCCTTCAAATACTCCTGTATTTTTACCTGTCTCTTCCAATTCAATATTTTCTGAATCTCCACCTGAAGTGGTGACCTGTATAGAAAAAGTATCTATATTTTCATGGTCAGTATTTAAATCCATATCCATAACTGTCAATTTAATCTCATCTCCATTTTTGTATTTCCCTTTGTCAAAGAAAATTCTTCCCTCTCTGCTAACAGAACCACCAAGATTTGTTTCAGGGTCTCCAAGAAGATTCAATTCATAATAGCACCATCTATAAGCTCCTGTTTCATCTTCATTGACAAAAGAGAAGTTTTCCTCCTTTGAATATTGATTTGCAATCCCTATGGATTTAATTCCTTCATTGAACACAGCATTCCAGAATTCCTTATCAAACCTCTGTGATGGGCTATTCTCAATATCTCCAACATAAAACCATCCATACCTTGAATTCATAATTACTGCAAAAGCACCGTATTTTGAACGGACAAAATTTTCTCCAACACATTCATCAGTTGCTCCGGGGCTTCCTCCCTTATCAAATGCTCCTGCATAACATCCCTGGGAATAGAAGAAACAGAAATTATTCTCATTTTTTATATCATATGGGTCACCTGAAATATCATAAAATTCACAATCTCCTATATGCGCTACAGTCCAGTAATTGGAATGCCCCATGTGATTGATAAAATGGACTCCATTATTTATTGCATCAATAATTAGCTGTCCATTACCATTGAATGTTCCATCCCTATCATAATATTTTGTTATCTGGTATGATTTTGGAATTATGGATTCTATTCTGTCTTTATAATCCCCTCCCCATATTTCAGGATTCTCATAAATTTTTTCTCCGATTAATAGGAATTTCTTATGGTATGGGACTTTAAAATTATTCTCGTACCAGATAACTTTATTTATGAAATTCTCAACTTCCTTTTCTGTCTCAACAGGTGCCCTTCCAACATAAACTTCAGCAAACATATCAACATCATCTTCCTCTTCTCCATAAATCCCATCTCCATCCCCATCCCAGTTTCCATCAAGACATCCATAATACATATCGCATGGGATATCATAATCTTCATAATCTCCACACCTGCAGTATACCCCTCTGTAAGGGATAATTTCTGTATCACCTCCAAGCAAAACATAATCTATTTTCCATGTTTCATAAGCATCTATAATGAAGTTTCTTATTTTCTCCTGCAAATCATTTCCTTCATAATTAGATTCTATCCATTCAACTGTTACAATCCTTGCTTTCAATCCTCTTTTTATTTTATGGTTTATAAGTGGCTGGAAACTATTTTCTAAATCCTGGTTTGTTATGATTATGTAATCGTAAGGACCTCCATTTAAAATTCCTGTTTTTAAAGGTTTTAATTTAATTTTTGTGTAGGTTTTTACAATATCTGGATTATCAATTTTTTTAAGTAGCAAAAATCTATCTTTTTCAAGAGCCCTGTAAAGAACTGGAATTTTTCGCTGTTTTTTTCTCTCAGTTTCAACAATCACCTTTATCTTTTTATAATAGAAAATTTTCTTTTTTGAAGGAATGAATTTAACAGGATAGATATTTACCGGTAAGATTCTATAACCACGGAATTTCTGTATTTTTGAAATTGAGAAGTTTTTATAAGGATAAGGTCTTTCTGAATTATAAATTTTTTTGCAGAAAGATAAATTTGAATATTCTGGCCTGCTCAGAGGAACAGGTTTTTCTCCAGGAATTACTGTGTATTTCCCCTCAATAATTATCTTATCCTCAGGAAGAACTTCAACTTTTCTCACAACTTCATCTGGAGGGATAAGGATATTTAAAGTTTTTAAAGGTAAAACAGGCTTTCCTGGATTTCCAAAATTATAACATCCTTTTATTTTTACAATGTAATACCTTCCCTTCTTCTTTAATTCTGGCTGGGGGAAATTTAAAGTCAGTTTTATTGTTCTTCCAGATAAAATGGTTGAGAAAAACAGAGCCAGAAATATTAATTTTTTCACTTTTCTTCAAAATTGATAAATATCTGGATTTTTGATTTTCTCCTCAAATCATTGTACCAATTATTGAAGAAATTCTCCCTCTTCATCCATAACAGCATCATTCTGACTCTTTCCTTTTCCTTTTCTGGAATTTTATTTTTTTCCATATAATCATTGACTTCCTTATCAGAAACATCAACTTTACCTTCAGATATCACCCTTTCTTTTAACTTCTGGAAGAGAATCGCTTTCCTTGCATCTTCTTCCAATTTCCTCACTTCCTCAACAGGCATATTCCTTATAATCCTTCTGAACTTCTCCTCATCAAATTTACCATTTTTATCTTTGAAAATATCCATTGATTTTACTGCCTCAACTATTTCGCTATCAAAAACCTTTATACGCCTTTTTCTTGCCTGCTGGGTAAGTATCTTTTCT
>QNCF01000082.1 GCA_003644395.1 Candidatus Omnitrophota bacterium | reverse complement strand
TTAAATAAATTTGAAGTGAAAGTTGTTCCTGTTTTTTGAAAAGCTGTGTCCTTTTTAAAAGTTCATCAAAATCAACTTTATGGGCATCAAAGTCAGGGCCATCAACACATGCAAATTTCACTTCCCCACCAACAGTTACTCTGCAGCAACCACACATCCCTGTCCCATCAACCATTATAGGATTTAAACTTGCAACTGTCTTTATCCCGTATTTTTTTGTAATTTCTGAAACAATTTTCATCATTATTATTGGGCCTGCTGTAAGGACATAATCTATTTTCTTTCCGCTTTCAAGGAGTTCTTTAAGGACATCTGTAACAAAGCCTTTTTTCCCTTTTGTTCCATCATCAGTTGTGATATAAATCTCATCGCTTATCTTCCTCATCTCATCCTCAAGGATTAAAAGGTCAGCACTTCTTGCTCCAAGAATCGTTATAAGGTAATTCCCTTTATTTTTAAAACTTTCAGCCATCCACAATACAAATGCTGCTCCAACCCCTCCAACAACTATGCATACATTACCATATTTTTCTATCTCAGTTGGTTTTCCAAGAGGCCCTGCTACATTTAAAATCTCATCTCCCTCTTTTAAATTTCCAAGTTTATATGTAGTTGTTCCAACTTCCTGGAAAATTAAAGTTATCGTTCCTTTTTTCTCATCCTTACCTGCAATTGTAAGTGGAATCCTTTCACCTTTTTCATCAACCCTTAAAATCACAAACTGTCCAGGAAGAGCTTTTTTTGCTATCAATGGATTTTCAATTTCAATCCTTTTGATATTTTTGGCGAGTTCTTCTTTTTTTATAATTCTGTTCATTTTGGCTTCTCCCATTTTAAAATTTCTGTTATATCACTTAAAGTTCTACCTTCCTTTATTTCCTTCCTTATTCTGTTCTCTTTTTCAAAAACATCCATGCTTCTGTTTGCAATCTCAACAACTTTATCCTTCGGAATAACAACAACTCCATCTGAATCACCAACAATCCAATCCCCTGGATTCACAATCTGATTTCCAATCCTTACAGGGATATTTATCTCTCCAAAACCTTTTGGCTCACCAGCCTGTGGAGTTATGAGTTTTGCAAATGCTGGAAATTTCATCTTCCTTATCTCCTCTATATCCCTTATCGCACCATAAATAACAACACCTGCAACTTTCTTTATAACACAGCTATTTGTTGCAAGTTCACCCCATACAGCAGGCCCAACACCTCCAGCATCAATAACAATTACATCCCCTTCTTTTGCAATATCAACAGCTTCAACAGGTTTTGCCCAATCACCTGGATATGTTCTAACTGTAATTGCAGGGCCTGCCATTTTAACATTTTCAACAACAGGTAAAATCCCGGAAATCCATCCTTTCCTGTGGAGAGCATCTGAAATATTTGCAGTTGAAACAATTTCAAAAACCTTTCTTACTTCTTTTTCCTTTACCCTTTTATAAAGGACTGTTGGGACAGGAACTTTTGTTTTTATAGCTTTTTTCAAATTTTCAACTGCTTCCTTCACATTTTCAGATTTTGTTATTGCACCACCAACAATCAGAATTGAAGCCCCTGCTTTAACTGCATCAACTATATTTTCTGAATTAAGCCCACCTGCTATTGCAACAGGCACTTTCACATTCTTCACAACCTCTTTTAAAAATGAAAAAGATATATTTCCTGTCATCTGCTCATCAATCGGTATATGGACACCTATATAATTGATACCGAGTTTTTCCACTTCCTTTGCTCTTTTTATATTTGCAGATTCCTCCATTAAATCAACCATTATCTCACCACCATAATTTTCTGCTGCTTCAACAGCCTCTTTAATTGTCTGGTCTGATGAATTTCCCATCACAACAACGATATCTGCACCTGCTTTAAAACCTATTTCTGCTTCAACTCTCCCTGTATCCATAACCTTCATATCAGCAATAATTTTTGCATCAGGAAATTCCTTTCTCAAAATTCTAACAGATTCAATTCCGCATGATTTGATAAGAGGGGTACCTGCTTCTATCCATCTAATTCCACACTCATATGCTTCCCTGGCAACCTTTAATGCTCTTGGGAAATCAACAAAATCAAGCGCAAGTTGTATTACAGGTTCCATTTTCTCCCTTTCTGGATATAAGTATAAATCCAGTATGGGCTCTCATCAAATCCTTTGGCCTTGCTCTTTTCCCATCAACAATCCATTCCCTCATCAAAACCTCAAATACATTAATATCAACAAAATTATTCTTTTCAAGTTCAACAGAAATTTTCTGAATCTGGCTTATCTGTGGATTATAAATACATAAAATTCCGCCTTTTTTCAAATAATCCTTCAACCATATTGCTTTCCATGGTTCAGGCAAGTCAAGGAAAATTTTATCAGCCCATCCTTTTTTAATTCCAAGGTCAAATTTCTGGTAAACATCTGCAATGATAAACTTTATATTTTCTGGAATCTTCCCATAAAAACTTTCAATATTTCTCTTCGCAATTTTCTGGAACTCTTCTTTCTTCTCAATTGAAATAATCTTCCCTTTCTTCACAAAATAAACAAGTGCTGTAAGAAGGGAACCAGAACCTGTTCCTGCTTCAATAATTCTGTCTTTTTCATCCACTCCTGAATAAAGAACCATAACTGATATATCTTTCGGATATATTATCTGTGTTTTCCTCTTAATCTTTGTTAAAAATTCCCATATTGTTGGTTTGAAAAAATAAAATTTCTCATCCCCAATTTTAAGGCACACTCCTTCATCTTTTCCAGCAATACTTTTAAGGTCAATATCTCCCAAATGGGTGGCAAATTTATCTTTATCAAGTCTTATTATCCACCTTTTCCCATCAGCATAAATGGTAATCCAGTCTCCCTTTTTAAATTTTCCCATTCCTTTTTACAGTTTTTTAAGGGAAGATATCAAACCTGTTTTGCAATATTGGGATCTGTCTTCCTCTGGACTTTAACAACTTTCTTTGGTTTTGATGTCTTTTTCAGCTCTTCCATCAATTCATCATATTCCTTTCTATCAACCGGTATCTCAACAGGCTTATTCTTCTTTCCGGAAAGTATAATAGCATTGATAAATTCAACAGATTTCAATCCCTCTTCACCAGGACTTAGAAGTTCCTCACCATAAAGTATATTCCTTGCAAAATTTTTTATTATTTCCCTGTGGCCTGTCCCTTTACTTTCAGGAATTTCTATTTTTTCTTCATTAACTTTAATAGATGCCCACATATCATCTGCCTTATATGTAAACTCTGATATCGGGGATTCATAATTATAAAGAGTAACCTCATTCCCTCTTATAACAAGTTTTGCTTTATCACCTGCAATTTCAAGATGGAATGGGCCAATCGGTTCACAGGTAGATGTATAATAATATCCCCATGCACCATTTTCATATTCTAAAAATGCACTTACTTCATCCTCAACTTCAATATTATGTAATCTTGTCCTTGTCTTTGCTTCTATTTTCTTAGGAAGACCTGCAAGTAAAGTGAAAAAGTCTATTGTATGAGGAGCCTGATTTATTGTAACTCCACCTCCTTCACCAATCCATGTTGCTCGCCATACACCACTTTCATAATATGCTTCACATCTATACCATGGGTCTACACATAATGTTCTATGGATTTCTCCAAGGCGACCCTCTTTAATTATCTGTAGCAGTTTTTTAACAAGAGGTGTTGTCCTTTTCTGATACATTACAGCGAAAGTCTTTTTATTTTTCTTTGCTGCTTCTATCATCTTATCAGCATCTGAAACTTTGACAGCTATTGGCTTTTCAGAAAGAACATGGAGTCCGTTTTCAAAGGCAAATATTGAAATTTCTGGATGGAACCAGTGAGGAGTTGCAACTATTACACCATCGCACAATCCGCTTTTAATAAGTTCTTTATAATCTGTAAAATATCTTACACCGAATTCCTCTCCTCTTTTCCTGGCAATTTCCTCATCATTATCGCATACACATGTAAGTTCAGTCTCTTCAAGATTTTTAACAGATTGACAGTGAGCATAACCCATTCCTCCAACCCCTATAACTCCAATTCTTACTTTTTCCATGGTTTCCTCCTTTTTGGAAAATATATCTCTTATTTTAATTTTTGTAAAGAAAAATTTTGTAATATAATAAAAACATGAGGAAATTATTTATCCTTTTTTGTCTGATTCTATTTTTCTGCGGAGGTTTTTATCTGGGATGGAAATCAAGAGAAAGCCAGATTAATTCCCTGAAGGAAAAACTGGAGGAAACTCAAAAAATACTAAGTCAAAAAAGAAAAGAATTTAAAAGTCAGATAGATTTACTTAAAAAAGAGTGGGCAGAAAGGAAAAAGGAAATTGATAAACTTGAAGAAAAGATTGAAAATTTCTTCAAAAAATTCAGCAAATTTACAGAATCTGGTAAACCTGAAGAAAAAAGAACAAAATGAGCAGAGTGAAAACAGATTTTAATTTTGAAGAATTGAAAGAAAAGTTAAAGGGGAAACCTCCTGAGGAGATCGCTAAAATTGTTGGAAGTTATTATGAAGAAAAGTATAAGGAACTCCTCTCATTTCCATGGAAAAGACTTATCATATTTATAATATTTCTGATAATTCTCATTGCCCTTTCTCTCATTCTCCTCCCACTCATTAAAAAATTATCTCTAACTCAAGGCTAAACCTCGGGGTTTGGATGGGTTGATATATAAGGGATTTGGGGATTTTGTTTTTATTGCTGAAAGAAAAGGCTATGTGGTATAATTTTATCTGAAGGAGGGGTCGCATAGTGGTCTAGTGCGGCGGATTGCTAATCCGTTGTACCGCCGAAAGGCGGTACCGTGGGTTCGAATCCCACCCCCTCCGCTTTATAGAAAATGAGAAAATATATTTATACGGGTGGTGGTATTTTTATCTTTTTCCTTTTCTTTTTAAAATTCTTTCTACAGCCTTTTGTCCCTCTCCTCTGGTTAAAAGTTGATGAAGCATTCCACAGGGGAGATTATAAAAAGGCAGAGGAATATCTCGGAGCAATAATATGGCTACAGCCAAAAAATCCCTCCCCTTATATTCTTAAAGGATGGCTTGAATGGTCCCGGGCAAAGTATCTTCAAAGTATTGGATGTCCTTATGAAGAGATATTGAAAAAAGCAGAAAAAACTTATAAAATTGGAGAAAAAAGGATTCCTGGAAACTGGCAATTATATTTTGAAGAGGGTATAATGTGGGAAGCTTTCGGGATGAAAGAGAAAAGTTTAAAAGCATATTATCTTGCATCAAAATATGCAAAACCACCTTACAATAGAATTTATTATTACAAAAAGAAGAAATTTGAAAAGGAGTGAAAAATGGGAGGAAGAGAAGTATTCGGAAAAGAAGAAATGAAGGAAGTTATGGATGTCATGGAAAGAAAGGTTCTTTTCAGATATGGGTTTGAAAAGGAAAGGAAGGGAATATTCAAAGTAAAGGAATTTGAAGAGAAATTTTCAAAATATATCGGGTGTAAATATGCTCTTGCTGTAAGTTCTGGAAGTGCATCTTTAAAAGTCGCTCTTGAATCATTAAATTTACCTAAAGGGAAAGAGGTAATAACCACATGCTTTACATTTGTTGCAACAATTGAGGCGATTAAAGAAAGTGGATTTAAACCTGTTTTATGTGAGATTGATGAAAGTTTGAATATTGACCCTGAAGATATTGAGAAAAAAATCACCAAGAACACTGTCTGCATAATCCCTGTCCATATGATGGGTGCTCCTTCAAAGATTGACAGGATTATGGAAATAGCAAAGGAAAATAATTTAAGGGTTATTGAAGATAACTGCCAGAGTTGTGGAGCATCTTTTAAAGGGAAAAAACTTGGTACTTTTGGAGATATTGGATGTTTCTCTTTTGATTATGTGAAAGTTATGACGACAGGAGAAGGTGGGATGGTGATTACCGACGATGAAGAAATTTATAAACAGGCAGAATGGTACCATGACCATGGACATCCGCATCTTCCAGGTGTGCCAAGAGGTGAGGAGAAGAAGATGAGGGATGGCTTTAACTTCAGAATGAATGAATTGCAGGCAGCGATAGGGATTGCACAGCTTGGAAAACTTGATTTCATAATTTCAAAGCAGGTTGAGAATAAAAAGAAGATTAAGGAAGGGATAAAGGATATCCCTGTTTTAAGTTTCAGAGAGATACCAGACCCTGAAGGAGATATAGGGACTTTTCTGACATTTTTCTTACCTGATAAGAAAACAGCAGAAAAGTTCAGGGAAAAGATGAAAGAAAACGGGGTAAATCCTGCAGTTTTAAATTACTGGCATTTTTACGCAAATGTTGAAAATCCAGAAGATTTTCCAAAAAGCCTTGATATTCTTGAAAGAAGTATTTCTATTGAGATAAAGGTGAATATGCCTGAAATACCGAAAATAATAGATGTAATAAGGAAGGTTTCAAAAGATTTATGATTCTGAGAAAAAATTTTTTTC
>QNCF01000081.1 GCA_003644395.1 Candidatus Omnitrophota bacterium | reverse complement strand
CTATACATCTATGAGAACAGGATTCAGATTAAACGTGAGATATTCTGTGCTTTCTGATGCATATCCAGAAATGAATAATGCTGGTTTTTCAACCATCACCAGCCTTAAAGAACTACTGATCAATACAGGGGTTGTGTATAGGTTTTAGCCCCCGCAACCAATAATAGACACTACGTTCATTTATATTTTGATACATTGACAACCATTATGGGATATTCATCTATGTAAAAAATATCAAAGGTTTTTTTCTTGTATCCGAAGGACTAACTATTACGTCGTTGGTTCTTAATAGTCTTTAGTATCTTAAGCCTATCCTCCAGAATTTGCAATTTTAAATCATTCTTCTGTATGCTTTTCACTAAATTGTGACACTCATCTATTATGGGAAAGATTTCACCAAAATTTTTTACAATTTTTGCAAGTTCAGGGAAAACGTCTTTTTCTAACACAATAGAGACATACCCAACGCAACTTTCAAGTTTGTTGAGTCTTTTTAGCCTTTTTTGTCCGTCCAGTGTAGGTGTATCACAAAATATATTGAATTTCTCTATTTCTGCATAGTCACGAGGGCTATATCGTTTCTTTTTAGGAAAATATCTTTCCTGTTTTTCTATATCTTTTTCAGACATAACCTCTTTCAATTTATCAATAGTTTTATTAAGTTTGTTTTCTGTTTTCCGTTTTTCTTTTTCCAAGCTTACGTTCAGATTATTTAGTGCTTCCTTGACCTGCTTTAACTCTTCTATCCATTCCACCTTATTGTCAGGTTCAGTAAAGAAGTCCAGTAAATAAAAAATACATTTCTTGACCTTTGGGGCATCTAAAAATCTTTTTGTCTTTTCATCAAGCTGATTAAGCTGATCAATATCAACTTCTGATACATGGTGTGGATACCTTTCCTGTATATCTTCCAAATAGCTCGCATATCCCATCCCTCTCCTCCTTTAAAAGTTTTTTAATAGATTTTTCTCTTTTGCCCAGTTCTCAATTTTTTCTTTATCTCCTTTACTTACAGAGGGTTTGATTTCCATTATACTTCTCTTAATGTCTTCATAAAGGATTTCTGCCTTTCCTTTAGCTTCTTTATATCTGTTTAAAGCTAAAAATGCTGAATTCTCTATAACTTTTTTTATGTCAGCTCCGGAATAATCCTCAAGATACTCAGCAATTTCTTCTATCTGTTTAAGTGTAAGTTTATTACTTCTTTTCTGTAAATTTATCTTCAAGATTTCAACTCTTGCTTCTTTGTCAGGTAAAGAAATATAAAAACATCTATCAAATCTGCCTGGTCTTAAGAATGCATCATCTATCTCGAAGGGTTTGTTTGTAGCAGCAATTATAATAATTTGTTTGTCAATTTCCTTACGATTTAGTATTTTATTCATTTCCATCAGCAATAGAGGTATGAGTCTTTGCATCACAGAAGAACTTAGATTCTCTCTTTTCATCAATATCCATTCGGCTTCATCCAGAAATAAGACGACCCTTGGTTCTGCATTTATTTCATCAAAAAGATTCTTAAGCCTTTTTTCTGCTTCACCCGGATAACCAAGAATAATGGTAGGATCAATCTCAATGAATTTCGCCTCCATTTCTCCGGCTATTGCCTTTGCAATAAGAGTTTTTCCTGTACCCGGAAGTCCATATAAAAGAATTCCATTGTTTATCCTTATACCGAGTTCTGCTGATGCTTCCAATAGCTCTTCCCTCATAGGGTCTATCACTCTTTCCTTGAAGTAGGTTTTTATTTCATTTAAGCCACCTACATCTTTCAGTTTAATTTCTGGAAAGTCTCCGTATGTCTCTACAGATTCTTCCCTTAGGGCTTTCTCAATTTCTTCATTAGAAATCTTCATGGCTTGGAGTATCTCTCTTGTTGTTTCAGGCCCATAAACATGTTTTTGTGGATAAATCCTATTTTTCTTTTCACTTCTCCTGAAAATATTTGGTAACACAGAAGAAGCATTTTTTACATCCTTCCTTTCACCGGATATTTGGGCTACTTTTACCTGAAGTGGAAAACTTCCACCCCATGCGTCCTTTTCTATGTTTTCTTTTACCTTTGTCTTTGCAATATAGACCCCGTATAGAATGTCTTTGTTGATATTGTAAAGAAATCCAATGTCTCCCTTTTTTATTGGCCTCAGAAAGTTTTCTCTTTTTTTAGTATCTCCAAAAAGATTCCTTGAGAAACACTCCTCTTCAGTAGAATTTGTACATATCATTATAAAACATTGTTTCTTTAACATTCACACCTCCTCTTTTTTAGGTTAACACCTCAGAAGTTCTTCAGACTTCAACTTAAAGCCAACGGTAAACTCTGGTTTTATATCTTCTAACTTTTCAAACCACTTTCTTATCCCCTTTAATATTTTTATGTTTTCTACTCCACCATCATATTTTGTTGCTCCGTTTGCATAAACAGTGTAAATGAAAACAATCCTGACCAATGCCATCTTAGTGGAATTCTCTTTACAAACTAGCGGATTATTGAGCAGTATGAGGATTTCTCCCAGAATATCTGGTTGAATATTTGCATATAAAACAAATTTTCTTTCATTCATCCTAATTTCCCTCCTGAATTATATCAGGTACAATGGATATTATGTAATATCTATTTATATAGGAGTTATATTTAATTTGGATGCCGTATTTTTTTAATTTTTCTCGGAGCCTCTGAAGGGCTTTTTTACAGTACTCGTCAGAGCATACATGTGTTTTATCCTTTGCACTCTTCACATATTTAGATATTATATCCGTTTCATTCTTTGTAAGATGCACCATCTTTCCATCAGGGAAAATAATAATTCCCTTCCCGTTATCTACATGAAGTACACCAGTATAATTCTTGGTATAAAAATCGTCCTGAATATCGTCTGTTTCAGGGGAAATTGTGAAATACAGATTGTCGTCATCAGGAGAAATTCTGTCTGACTCAATACCTTTTATAAATTCTAACATGTAACGTTCAAAGAAAGGCTCCTTCTGAACATTTAACTTCCTCTTCCTACGATACCTGAATTCTATCATCAATACATCTGTCCTAAGATACTCCTCTGCCCATTCAATTTCTTCAAACAGTGTTTTTACTGCTTCATTTGCCATATCCTTCTTTTTTGACCTGTAAAGGGTTTCTATTTTTAAAAGATGCAATGCTGCCCTTTCAACAGCAGGAAGTTCGCATTTTAAAAGTAAATTATTCTTTTCCAGTGCATCTTCATACTTCTCCCTTATCATGAAATAAAGAATTTTCAAGATTTCATAGTGTTGTTTGAGATATCTGCTCAGGAGTGTCTTTTTTATAGCCTCCTCTTTCCAGTCTTCAAATAGCATTTTAAAGCATTTCTCTGCATCTTTATCCTCAAAAAGAATTTTTGTATAGAGAAGTTTTGCGTAAAGAAGTCTCTGGTCATGCGTAAGCCTTTTTATATAGAAATCGTATGGATGCTCTAAATTGTCAACATTGAGAAGGTAATTGATACTCCTGAATCCAGAAACCTGCTCCCTTCCGTTTTCAGTTATCTGATAACCAAGAATCCCCCTTATTAGTTTTCTTTGATGTGAATATCTGTTGAATGGGCCAAAAAATAGGGCAAGGGGATGAATGAACCTGTTCATGGCATCTATTGTCTTTTCCCATTCTCCCATGAAGTCGTGAACAAGTATTGTTGCAGGTTCACCAAGGTGTTCAAGGGTGTTTATCACATTTGGATAGTAATCCTCTGTCATATTTGACCTATTCCTGAAATACATTCTTATTTCCAATGGCAGGGAATATGTTCCTTCCGATGTTTTTTCAAGAAGGGCAAGGTTTTCAAGTTCAGTGAGAAGACACTCAGATTTTTTATTTCCGAGACATTCATCCACCCATTCTTTTCTAAAACCACCATTTTTATAGGGGAATCCATAACCATTGAGAAGGGAAAGAATGCATAGCCCCTTTTCTACAAGGTCATTCTTCAACCTTTTTTTAACATGGGGAAGTACTACATCCTCTATGAAGTCATACGTTACTTCAAATATTTTTTCAGAGAGTCCCTCCTTTTTTTCTCTGTTTACCTGGTCCATGAGTCTCTGTATGGCAGGCCAGCAAATTCTGTCTTCTGGATAGAACATAACATCCGCCATCAAGTTAAAAAGATTTTCGCTGCATTGCAGGTCATGTTTATCAAAGACCTTTAATCCATCTCCAAGGGCATATCTAAGATTGGCCGGAAGGGTATAGTTCGTAGCAAATAGTATTATTGGTGGATTCTTTGACTTTTTGATGAATTTTTCCAGGTCCAGGAAGAAATCCTGGGCATTATCAACAATGAGAATGCTTCTTTTATCTGATAACGAGTCAGAAGAATTGGCAAAGGTGGCATTTTTTTCACCAATCTTTTTATACACCTCTTTTAAAATCTCACTCTTTTGAAAACCAGGTGGAGCATAAAGCATGACATTAATACCATTTTCCAGTAGTGTAGTTATCTCCTGTAACAAATTATTCCTTTCCATATGGTCTACCTTGCTTTTGAGAGCATATTTTATTTTTATTAATTTGTCAAGTTTTTCAAGGTTTCTAACCAGTCCTCTGAACTTTTCAATAAGAAGGGTGACCTCTGAAGTAACAGAGATAAAATCTTCCTCAGTTGTCCAGATTAATCTCTGGATAATATTACTCAGCGTGTCATCTCTCCCCATATTTTTTAACCAGGTATTTCAGAATTTTATAAAGAACATCATCAGCAAGAAATCTCAGATGGTTTGGCTTTAAAATCTGGTCATAGTCTGAGTAAATCACCCTTGCCGTCTCAACATCAATCAATTTCACATCCACCTCTATTTTGCTCTGTATCTTTGTTATACTTCCCGTGATTATATAATCAACGCCAAGCATTTTTCCGATTTGTTTTATCTGTTCAGGTGTGATAAGTCCGGTGAGTTCCAGTTTTAGCTCTTCAACAATTTTCTCAAGTTTTTCCCTTTCAACAACCTCAATGCAGGTTTTTCTTTTCATACCAGTAGAAAGCATAGCACTAAAAGACTCTCCAAGTCCCATTTCCTTTGCTTCCCTTCCTGATGAAGTAAATGGTAGAATACTTGTGCTTATTTTACCGCAAAGTTTTCGCAACTTTTGCTCCTCAAAGAAGAAGTTTCGGTAAGATTTTATGGTTGAGACCACAGTGTCTTTGAGTTCTTTTGCCATCTTTCCAAGACATACTTTTTCATTTCCTTCAAGGCGTCTATTCAGGGTTCCTGCAAGAAGTTTATCCTCATTTTTTTCATCCCTGAGGTAATAAGACATATAGACCATTTTGTACTTTAAAAAAGGAATAGGCATTATGCAACATTTCCGACCTTTATTTAATACCCACATATCAATATAAAGAACATATCTCGGGATTTGAATGTTTTCTTTGTTTGTTATAGTTACAACATCCCTGAAAACCCTGGAGGCTCTTAATGAATCTTTAAGAAACTCAGAGAGTTGATACTGATACAAATCGCTTTTCCTGGCAATATTTCTGATTTCCTCTGGAGCAAGACTAACTGGCTCCTTAAAAAAGAACAACCCAACAGGTGCAAGTTCCATGCGGGAAATTACGAGTGTAAGTAAAAGAAGATTCATGTTAACCTCCTTATGTTAATCATTGCCACCAATCAGATGGGAGATTCGCCTCGGGTGGATACTGTGTTATGCTAAGATTAACCTGTATCTCTGCATTGCCCGATGTCTTGTCAAGTTCAAGCCTATAACGGCCTTGAGATTCTGAATTCCCCACAACATATAAAATTTCATAAGAATATGTATTCTCCTTGTAATCAACCGTATTTCCATCAGGGTTAATTAAATAAACATCTACAGATGAACCGTCGGTCACATTTACGGATAAGTAGACTTTACCATTTTTATATAGGCTAAATTCAACATACCAATATTGTCCCCCGGAAAGGCTAACATTGTAATTCCATGAATCTGTATGGGCAACTGCCACTTCTACTGGGTCAGAAGCTTCAGAAATATTATCATCTTTGTCTTTAGCATAAGCGTGAACCTCAGAAACAAATCCTGTATAATTAGAAGGGTTATCATAAGTCAGATAAAGATGAATGTTATAATCTGGCTGTTCTGGTCCATACCAATACGTCTCATTACCAAAATCGTCCTCAATTTTGATCCATATTTCGCTGTCTCCATCAGGGTCTTCAGGAACTATTATAGAGAAAATTGCACGTTCACCGGGTTCAACATAACGGGTATGGCTTATAATGATAGGTTCGTAAGGTGCTTCTCCATATTCGCTGGTTGAGGAACACCCTGAAAAGATAAGAAGTGTTAAAAGTAGTGAGATGGCAATGAATCTTACCATAATTTACCTCCCTTTATTTTCCCCAGATTTTTATGAGGGTTGCTGCACATTCTTTGCAGAACCACTCTGCGTCCATGTTTGCATATCCCATTATACATTCAGGATCT
>QNCF01000080.1 GCA_003644395.1 Candidatus Omnitrophota bacterium | reverse complement strand
CCGCTTTTCAACCCTTCTTTCCTGCATATTTTTTCAAATATCTCTGCAAAATAGAAAATATAACCAGGCCCACTTCCAGAAATAGCAGTAATCAAATCCATCTTTTTCTCATCTATTTCAAATACTATACCGAGCCTGGAAAATAAACTTTCCACAATTTTACCCTTACCTTTTGCAAATTTACCACAACTGTAAGCTATAATCCCCTCCTTCACCTTTACACATAAATTCGGCATAACCCTGATAACAGGTATCTTCCAATTCAAAAATTTCTCTATCTTTTTTATTTTCACTCCTGCAGCGATAGATATAATTGTCTTTGAAGGGTCTATTTTATCTTTTATATCTTTAAGGACTTCTTCAATATCCTGTGGTTTAACAGCAATTATAATTATTTCAGAATTTTCAGCAACTTCTTTATTACTGCAGATATTTACTCCTGATTCTTTTATCTTTCTTAAAACAGATTTTTTTTTATCGGATACAAAGATATTTGTGGAAGGAAGGAGAGAGATAATCCCTTCTAAGATGGAATAACCCATATTTCCACATCCAATTATCCCGACTTTTAACTTTCTCATCTTTCAATATCAACCAATTAACCAGCCTCTTCTCCTTCAACTTCTCCAACTCTAATACGTATATTCTCTCTATCTTCAATTCTCTCTATCATTCCATCCCTTATCCATATCACCCTGTCAGATACATCAAGCATTTTCAAATCATGGGTGGCTGTTATAACACTTACTTTCTTTTCCTTATTCATCTCTCTTAAAAGATTTATTATTTCCTTGCCTGTTTTTAAATCCAAATTCCCTGTTGGCTCATCAGCAAGGATAATTGCAGGGTCATTTGCAAGAGCCCTTGCTATCGCAACTCTCTGCTGCTGTCCACCTGAAAGTTCAAAAGGTTTATGATTAAGTCTGTTTCCAAGCCCAACCCTTTCAAGAAGAGATTTTGCTTTCTCCATAGCCTCATCTGTTGTCATTCCAGCAAATATCATTGGAAGCATAACATTTTCTAAAGCAGTCATAACAGGGATAAGATTAAAGGTCTGGAAGATATAACCTATTTTTCTGCATCTCAACCATGCAAGTTCATAAGCATCCAGCTGAGCAATATCAACCTCATCAATGTATACCTTTCCTTCAGTGGGTTTGTCCAATCCTCCTATCATATTGAAAAGTGTTGTCTTACCACTTCCTGATGGTCCCATAATGGATACATACTCACCTTTTGCTATTTCAAGGTCAATACCTTTTAAAACAGGAAGTTGTATTTTACCAAGCATATAAGTTTTTTTAAGACCTATTGTCCTTACAATTGCTTCCCTTGGCATTTTATCCTCCCGGTTAAGATTAAACTTCTCTTCTCATTGCCTCAGCCGGCTCCATCCTTGCAGAAACATAAGCAGGGTATAAAGCCCCTATAATTGCAAGGATTGTTCCAAGAAGGATTGAAAAAGCCATATATTTCAAAATTTTAATGAGGGGGAAAATAGTTATGATGAGCCCTTTATACTGGATTAAATAAACAATAATCATTACACCGCTTCCAACGATTGCTCCCAAAAATGAACCTACAATTCCATGAAGAAATGATTCAAGAAGAAATATTTCCATTACAAATTTATCAAGTGCTCCAAGACATTTCATAGTTCCAATTTCCCTTGACCTTTCAGTTACAGACATCAACATTGAATTTATTATTCCAACAGTACATACAAGAAGTGAAAGAGTAACAAGCCATATCTGTCTTGTTCTCATTTCCCCTGCACTTTTCTGTAAAATTATTTTTATATTTTCAGGGCCTTTTTCCATAAGAGCTATCTGGAAAGCATTATTTGTAAGGACTGACATCAAAAATGCAATTCCAAGTAAAATTGACATTGTAACTATAATGGAACGCCCAAACCTTATCTTCAAACTCCTCAAACTCATCTGGAAAGCATTCCTCAAAGGAAGAGAAAGCTGTTTTTCTACTTTTTTATTGTTTTCCATTTTTTCTATTTATTTTATTCAATATTTTAAAAAAAGACAAACAAAATTTATTTAAAAGCCGATTTTATTAAAGATTTTGTATATGGATGCGATGGCTCTCTTATTATCCTTTCAGCCGGACCTATCTCAACTATTTTTCCATTATACATAACAGCTATTCTATCAGATACAAATTCAATTACTTTCAAATCATGAGAAATAAAAAGGTAAGTGAGAGAAAATTTTTCCTTCAATTCCATAAAAAGGTTTAATATCTGAGCCTGAATTGAAAGGTCAAGATTTGAAGTGGGTTCATCACACACAATAAATTCCGGATCTGTTGATAAAGCCCTTGCTATTGAAATCCTCTGTCTTTCCCCTCCACTGAATTGGTGAGGAAAATTGTAAAATTTTTCCCTTGATATACCGACAATTTCAAGCAATTCCTTTGCTTTCTCTTCATTCCTCAGTTTTCTATCCATACCTTCCAGAATTGAGTATCCCACTCTTATCCTTGGATTCAATGATTTATAAGGGTCCTGAAAAATTATCTGGAATTTCTTCCTCAACTTTCTCAATTCCTTTTCTCTCAGATTTGTAATATCTATATTCCTGTAATAAATCTTTCCTTCAGTAGGTTCAATCAATCTTATAATAAGTTTACCGAGTGTTGTCTTTCCACAGCCACTTTCTCCAACAATTCCAAGTGTCTCACCTTTATATATCTCAAGATTAACTCCATCAACTGCTGATATCCTTTTCCTTTCACCAAATTCACTTCTTATCTCAAAAACCTTTTTCAAATTCTCAACTTTAAATAAAGTTTCAGTATTCATGGCATCTGACAATTCTATTTCCAATTCTTTTTTCTTCAGGGTCTTCTATCTCACATATTTTTCTCTTCAAAGGACATCTTGGATGGAATGCACATCCATTTGGTAAATTTTTAAAATCGGCAACATTCCCCCCTATTGTTCTTATCCTTTCTCCCCTCTTATACCTTTCAGGAAGACACATTACAAGTCCTTTTGTATATGGATGTAAAGGGTCTTCAAATATTTCTTTACTATCTCCAATCTCAACAATCTGCCCTGCATACATAACGGCTATTCTGTCTACAAAACTTTTTGCAAGGGATATATCATGGGTTATAAAAAGGACAGAAAGCATATATTTTTCTATAAGTTTTCTGAGAAGATTTATAATCTGTGCTTCTGTTGTAACATCAAGTGCTGTTGTCGGTTCATCTGCCAAAAGTAAAACAGGTCTGTTAATAAGTGCCATTGAAATCATAACTCTCTGCTGCATCCCTCCACTTAACTGGTGTGGATATTTGAAATAATCAGACCTATTAAGTCCAACTTCTTCAAAAATCTCAAATACCCTTTTTCTCTTCTCAATCTTGGGCAAATCTTCTTTTATTGCCTCTTCCACCTGGTTTCCTGCTGTATATAATGGATTTAAATAAGAAGACGGTTCCTGAAAAATCATGCCAATCTTTTTACCCCGTATATTTTCCATTTCCCTTTTGCTCAATTTAACCAGTTCTGTACCTTCAAGATATATCTCTCCACTTTTTATAAAGGCTGTCTTTGGAAGTAATCTGATTATAGAAAGGGCAGTAAGTGTTTTTCCACAGCCACTTTCCCCAACAAGTCCGACAATTTCACCCTTTTTAATATTTAAATTAATACCTCTAAGGACTTCCAGCTCTCCTTCAATTGTATCAAAGCAAACTCTTAAATTTTTAATTTCAAGAAGTCCCATTTCACCATTTCCTCGGGTCAAGTATATCTCTCAATGCATCACCAAGAAAATTAAAAGATATTATTGTAAGGAAAATGAAAAATCCAGGGATTAACATCCAGGGAGCAGTCGTTAATATCCTCAAATTCCCGATAGTCACAGAAAGCATATTACCCCAGCTTGGATATGGCTCCTGAATGCCAAGCCCTAATAAACTCAGAGCAGATTCCCCAATAATATATCCGGGAATTGAAAGAGTGAGAGCTGTGATTGTGTATGAAAATGTATTTGGAATTAAATGTCTTATTATAATTCTTGGAGTTGAAAGTCCAAGAGATTTTGCTGCCAGTATATATTCCTCTTCTTTCAGTGAGAGAACCATTCCCCTTATTATCCTTGCAAGGGATGCCCATCCTATCAAACTTAAAATTACAACTATTAAAAGATATACCTGGACTGAAGATAAATTTGTGGGGAAAACTGCTCTTAATGCAAGCATAAGATAGAATGAAGGGAACATCATTATTATTTCAACAACTCTCATCAGAAATGTATCAATTTTTCCACCAAAATACCCTGATATTCCTCCTATAAGAAGCCCAAGGAGAAATGAAATGGAAACACCAACAATTCCGATTGAAAGTGATATCCTTGCACCATAAAGTATTCTTGAAAATATATCCCTTCCATGCATATCCGTTCCGAAAAGAAAAATTTTCCCTCCATCTTCAACTCCAAAAAGATATCTTTCTGATGGGATAATCCCGAGTATCTTCCTTTTTGGACCTTTCACAAAAAATTTTATATGGTAAATTTTTGAATAATCAATCTCATAAGTATTAAGAGACGGATTTACAAGTTTCATATTGTAAACAAATGGTCTTATATGGAATTTTCCTTCTTTATCAAAGAAATGTAGAAATGTTGGTGGACATAAAGGATAATCTCTGTGCTGTAAATCATAAGGATAAGGAGAAATTAAATCTGCAAAAACAGCGGAAAGATAAAGAAGAACAAGGATCCAGAAGGAAAAATAAGCAATTTTATTTGTCTTTCTCAACCTTCTCAAAAAAGTCCTCATCTCAACCTCACCCTTGGATCTGCAAATGCTATCATTATATCTGCAAAAAGGTTACCAAGTATAAGGAGAATTCCACTTATAAGCAAAGATGCCATAACAAGATATATATCCTGAGAAAGGACAGCCTCAAGAATTAATCTTCCCATACCAGGCCAGTTTGTAATTACTTCAACCAATGCAGCTCCACTTAATATCCCTGAAAGTTCATAACCTAATATTGTTATCAGTGGATTTATTGCATTCCTTAATACATGCTTGAATAGAATCTTGTGTTCAGGAAGCCCTTTTGCATAAGCAGTGACAACATAAGGGCTGTTGAAAGATTCAAGAAAATTGTTCTTTGTAAGTCTGTATAAAGAACCTATCCCTGCAAGTGTCAGAGAAAGACCTGGAAGCAAAAGATGCCTCATATAATCCATAAACCTTGCAAAAATACTCAAATTTTCTGAAAATAAACTCCTTGTCCCACCTATTGGTAAAACCATAGTCTTTGCAGCGAAAAAAACAAGTAGCATTGCTATAAAGAAAGATGGAAGAGAAATCCCAATGTATGCTATAAATGAGAGGAGCTTTTCCTGCCACCTTTTATCTCTGAGACCTGCATATACTCCAAGAGGTATTGATATTATCCATGTCAGAAATATTGAGAAAATGGAAAGGGAGATTGTATTTACAAGCCTCTGTTTTATAAGAGAGGAGACAGGGACATGGTAAGTAAAAGATTCTCCAAGGTTAAAAGTTAAAATATTTTTTAACCAGTAAAAATACTGGACAATTACAGGTTTATCAAGTCCAAAAGTTTTTTTCATAAGTTCAATTGTCTCAGGAGAAACTTCAGGGTTCATTTTTAATTTTGTTAAAGGGTCTCCTGGTGCGATGTGGATGATAATGAAGGATATGAAAGTCATACCAAAAAGGAGCGGAACAAGATGGATGAGCCTTCTCAGAATATACCTCTTCATATATCCAGCCTTTTTGTTATATTTTACATTAAAAAATAGTATTGTCAGAAGGTTTTTTTTGATTTATAATAAATTACCAAAAAAGGAGGAAAATGGGAAATATTTATAACTTCGGTTTATTTGGACACAACAAAAGCGGAAAGACCACACTTGGGGAAGCTATATTGTTTAAAGGCAAAGCAATTGACAGGATGGGGAATATAAACCAGGGAAATACTTGCCTGGATTATGATGTTGAGGAAATAAAAAGGTTGATGAGTATAAATTTGAGTATAGGGAATTTAAAATGGAAGGATAAAAAGTTATATTTTGCTGATACCCCTGGATATATGGATTTTGTTGGAGAACAGATTTCTGGAATAAAGGCTGTGGATTTTGCAATTCTCAATATATCAGCAGATTCTGGAATAGAAGTTGGAACTGAAAAATTATGGGAAATGATACAGAAAGAGAAACTCCCCTGTCTTATCTTTATAAATAAACTTGACCTTCCTGATATAAATTTAACCCAGTTATTCAAGAATATCCAGTCTTTCTTTGGTAAAAAAACAACATTTATAAATCTGCCAGTTTTTGAAAATGGAAAACTTAACTGTGTAAAGGGAATATTTGATTATAATGAAGAAAATGAATTTCTGCAGAGTTCAATTGATAATATTATGGAACTTGATGATTCACTTATGGAGAAGTATCTTGAAGGTGAAAAAAT
>QNCF01000079.1 GCA_003644395.1 Candidatus Omnitrophota bacterium | reverse complement strand
TTTATCTCTCTGGTTGCATGGGAATTAATAAAAATAATACTATTGAAGGTTATTTTGGGCAAAAGTATCCCTTTGTAAAAGACCCACTCCTGCTAATAGAAATTTACAAAATAATTCCTGAAGATGATTTAAAAAAAGTGATAGAAATTATGGAACAGGAGGACGACTTTATATACCATATACTCCTTGAATCAGTGGAACGCTCAATTCCCCCTGAGAGAATCAGGTTTATAACAAAAAGATATAAAATATTTCAAAAATATAAGGAACTCGCCTTCCTCTGCTTATATCTCAATAATTTTGAACTGATGGAAAAATTATTTAGATTAACAAAAAACTCTATCCGTTTAACAGGTATCTTTTTAAGCAGATTTCCCCTTATGGACTTGATTAAAAAGGTTGGGGAGGAGAATGTTATTAACTTCCTCTCCCTCTTCAGGAAGGAAGAACTGACAACCATATATGGCTTAACCAATGAAGGCAATGGTCATTACCCATTTGAAAAAACTATCTTTTTCACGCATCCTGAAGAGGCAAAAAATATTGTCAGGAACCACGATAACCTGAAGATATTCATATTTGCATTTACAAGAGTGGATGATTTCCTTCATTTTTTTAACTTCTGGAAGGATAAGAATCCTGAAATCCTCAATGTGTTTAACATACCTACCCTTTCAAAATTATATAAAGATAACACATACGAGGAGATAAACACAATATTTCGTGGAATAAATGACTTTTTTAATGATTTATGTGGCTCCAGAAGGTTATATCCCCTGCACTATCAGATGATTATTGGATTTAAAAACTGGAAAGGCATCAAATTGAATCCTGTTTCAACGAAAAAGATACAATCGGCTAAACTGATTATACTGGAAGCACTGTATTATCTTGATGAAATGCGCAATGAAATAAGCGAACCATATCTGGTAGAGTTTTTCGCCAATATTGAACCACTTATTGAAAAACTGTCTGGTTTTTCTGGAAAAATTAATATTAATGAAGATGCATTGGCACTTGCATATTACTTAACTTATGGAGAGAATTCTCAATATCCCGAAACATTGCTCAAACTTGCCACCATAGGTTATAAAAATATTCCCGTGTTCAAGGCCTCAGAGATGAATATACTCCTACAACAGGATTTAAGCACTTTCCGACGGCTCATGTCAGAGGCATTTTTAGTCAGTCCGATAAGAGTATTGGATGTCCTGCATGATTTGAAAACACTCGCTTGTCATCTGGATATAAAACAGGCCATTGGTCAATTTCTTGATTCTTTCAATCCATCCACATCTTTTCACATAAGAGAAAAACAAGATTTTGAAAGTGAATTGGGATATCTTCTCAATGTAAAAAACAAAAACAATAAAGTAGAAAAACGGATAAAAAATATCCAGAATATCATAAAAAATTATGATGAATACAGAAATAGAATGGAAGCAAAGGAACTAAAAAAACAAAACTTAAAAGTGTCATACAGGTTCCTTGACGCAATAAACACATTTATAAGTAATTTATTGCTTTCAATATTTGACAGTGAGTTAAATAATAAATATAAGAATTTAAGAATGAATAATGTATTGAAAAAAGCAATCGCTTTCAGCCTTAATCTTGAGAAGAATAAAAGGGCAGCAAGGTCAGCCATCAAACACATAATAATAGGAGATTATAAAAGGTGGATTGTGGGTAAAAAGAAAAATAAAGAGTTTCTTGAAAAATTAAATGGAATGGGAATAAATGTAAAACCACTTATTGAGGGTTTCTCTAAAAAGTTTAATGATTTCACTGTATATATGGAAACCAAACCTATAAATATACTCCAGATGGGAGAATTATTCTCAACCTGTTTATCCCTATCTCTTAGATGGAATAGACATAACTATGCTCTGGTTCCATATCTTGTTGATATAAACAAAAAGGTAATTTTTATAAAAAACAAATCAGGCGAAATTATTGCAAGAACAAGACTTGATATTTCAGATAAAGGCTTCATTAAAATGATGAAAATTTATAAAAATAGACCTGTTAAAAATATTGAATTGTACTTTAAAAAGTTTATTGGAGAATTGCAAAAAAGCACAGGACTGAAAGAAGGAATTGAAGGTGATTTTCGTTCAGTCAACAATCTCCATGAAAGTGAAATTGAATATCTTGAGGTAATCCCGGAACCAGAAAGTATGAAAAATCTCGGATGGGAAGAGTTGTTAAAGGTTATGTATTCCCATCTGGAATACAACTTTGATGATTTCTTAAAACAGGGTCTGCCAGGTATAATCCAGTACCTTCATTCTAATGGATTATCCTGTGAAAATATAAAACTACTATTTTCAATTTTTCTGTTATCCAAATTCCTGGACTTATCAGGTCTCTATTCAATCACTCATAAACTCCAATCTATAATGGCAGACTTCACTAATGTAGCATTTACAAATGACCTTTTCAAAGAAGCAATGAATAATCACTTTTTTTATTATCTAAAAATAGATTATACTAATATTGGAAAACTTGTAAAGGAAGAGTCCCCTTCCAGCAATAGCCTCAATATGGATAACAGGTTTTCCACAAAACAAGAATGGATTAAATTCTGGTCTGATTTTCCCCACAATTTTACTGATTTTCTAATGAAGAATATGAGCAAAGAAGATTTAAGAAGAATGAAAAAAGAATATGGAAAATCAAAAGAGCAATTTGACACCCTTGAATATACAACATATTACGACAGAAATCTTTGTAAAAAAGGAGAAAAGAATGCAAAAACAATTGCAAAAAGAATCTTCATTCAAATGATTCACGATTTGAAGAATGGAAATATTGAGAAAAAACAATTTCACGAGAATTTAGAAAAATTTTCCATAATAATTAAGATTCAATTCCATAGAGAAGGTTTTGACATAATCAGACACTTTAAAAATTTATTTCACAAACAGGTAAAGAAGGAAAACCTCTCCAGAAATCTCGCAAACTTTATCCACATATCTATTGACAAAACATTATCGCCATAAATTATCTGTTCTATTCTCCTTCACATGACCAAACTTAAAGAAAAGTTATTGCATATTTCACACATTTTGTTATAATTAAGTGATGGAGACGCACATTCTGGTGATTGATGATGATAAAAAGTTTGTAAAATCGCTCAAGAAGGTGCTGAAAGTTCTTGGAAGGGTTGATACTGGATATACTGTCCAGGATTTCTATAAGTTATTCTCTCCTCATAAATACGACATCATTCTGGTTGATTTAAGGCTGGAAAAGGAGTATGAAGGTCTTGAACTCATCCGATATATTGTGGAGGAAGACCCATCTGTTCCAGTAATCGTTATTACTGGTTATGCAAGTGTTGATTCAGCAATTGACGCAATCCATCTGGGTGCATCACTCTATCTTCAAAAGGACAAAATTACATTTGAGGAGATTCTGGTAAAAATAAAAGATGTCCTCTCAAGTATACAGTTTAAATATAAAATGTCTTCACTGATTGAAGAACTGGAAATTATTGGGGAAGACCCAAAAATCAAGGATGTGATAAGGCTGGCCACCCTTGTTGCAAATGATGGAGAAGCCACAGTACTTTTACACGGGGAAACAGGGACAGGAAAAGAATTGATTGCACGGTTCATTCACAGAACCGGTAAGAGAAAAGACGGTCCATTTATTTCTGTGGCCATACCTGCATTGAATAAAAGCACAGTAGTTTCAGAGTTATTTGGTCATGAAAAGGGTGCATTTACTGGCGCAATGAAAAAGCATGTTGGCTACATTGAACAAGCACATAAAGGTATTCTATTTCTTGATGAAATAGGCGAACTGGATATGGAAACCCAGGTAAAACTTCTCAGATTCCTTGATTCAAAGATATTCAGAAGAATGGGTGGTGATAGAGACCTGTCTGTTGATGTCCAGATTGTTGCCGCGACAAATAGAGACCTGAAGAAACTGGTGGAAGAAGGAGCATTCAGGGAGGACCTATATTATAGATTGAAGGTGTTTGAAATAGAACTTCCCCCTCTGAGAGAAAGGAAAGGTGACATCGTTCGTCTTGCCAATTATTTCCTGACAAATTTGTTCCAGAAAAATAGAACCACTGCAAGGGAGTTCTCTGAAGAAGTTATTGACATATTTCAATCCCATACCTGGCCTGGAAATGTGAGAGAATTAAAACAAGTAGTTGAGAGTGCTGCACTTAAAGCAAAACTCACGGGTAAGACCAGAATAACAACAGGAATGCTTCCCGAGGAATTAAAAGATGGCTTAAAAAGTAAACAAATTAGAGAAGGTAGGGGTGTAGAATATATGATTGCCAGGACTGAACTTGAATATATCCAAAATGCACTGGAAAAAACAAACTGGAAAAAAAACGAGGCATGGAAACTTCTCGGATATTCAAGCAGGTTTGTTTTAAGGAGAAAAGTTATGGGTTATTTCAGAAAATATCCTGAACTTGCTGATACCTTTCCAAAACTGAGGGCAAAATTTATCAAAGAAAAATCTTGACACATTTCCCATTTTAGGATAAATATTTTTTAATGAAAAATAAAAAGGAGGCTGGAAATGAAAAAATATGGAGTTGGAATCCTTTTTCTGTTCTTTACCTCTTGTAATTATCCATTTACGGTTAAGGTGTCCTTCCAGGACCTTTCTGGTTTTGAACCAGGCAATCCGGTAATTATGGAAAAGGATACATTAGGTTATATTAAGGAGATAAAAGATACACTTGCATTTTTAACTATAAAATCTGTTCATAAGGAAAATTTAAAAAATGGTGTAAACTTCTATGCTGTAAAAATGGCTGGGAATCCAAGGATTATGGTCCTCCCAAATCCTAACCACCCTTTAAATTTCAAGAAAACTGTAAAGGGCTACCCGGAATATAGATATTGGCTTGCACTGGGAAAGAAAAATTTATCAAAAAAGATAGAGGATTTGAGAGAATTTTATGATTCAGAAGAATGGAAATCATTCAAGAAAGAGACATCCCGGAAACTCAAAGAACTGATGAAAAAAGGCGAGGAATATTTTAACCAGCACAAAAAAGATGTTAAAAAAGAGATGCTCATAAAAATAGAAAATATCAGGAAACGATTTGGTGAAGAGGCTGCAAAAGAAGCAGAGAGGTTCATAGATAATTATGGCAATTAAACACGGCATTTCCCATGCCCTTGCCACTTTTGTAACAAGTGTAGCATCAGCTGTAATAAGTAGCATTATAATAGAAAAATTACACACTGTTAACATTCAGTGGCAAAAGGTGGGCACCTTTTTCAGCCGTTTATTTTATATAATTACAAGGGTGAAAATTTCAGGGATGTTCTTTAACATAATCCTGATGGCTTCAATTTTTGCCTTCCTCTGGGGAATGATTTTTGAAATCATTCACCGTATAAGAAGAAGGCGGTATTATTAATCAAGATATAAATCCAATACCCAATCTATCTTCATAAGATCCATCAATCTGTACGAACCATTGGCTCTTGATAAGGAATTAACAAAAGCTTTTACATAATTTGAGTATCCTAAAGACATAAATAAATCTGTTCCTTCTGAAGCCTCGCCTTCTCTTATGCTTACCCGATTTGGTGCATTCACAATCCATTTTGGTAGAGGGATAGCATTATTGTAATATACCCTTTGCCAGTCCTTGAAATAACGAGGAGTATGGTCTATATGGCTTATTCTTCCTCTAACATACACTTTGAATTTAAGCCCAAAAGTATCATACTTATCCCAGAAAGCAGACTGCGAAATACCAAAACGCGCATTGTAATATGGTGACTTCTTAAACTCATAATAACTTCCGTATCTTTCAATTTTTTTCACCTCATCAAACATATCAAAATGCTCTACCTCTACAACCTCTACCAGTTCCTCTGCATAATGGGAATTCAAATAACCAGGATTCTGGATCTCGTTCCCGTAGAGTTCAGACAGAAATTCTTTCTCTTCTGGTGTTACTGGAACAAAATACCATTCCCCCTGTCTTGAAATTGGGCCATCATAATCCTTCAATACAGGCGGCTTTAACCAATCCAATGCGTCCTTCACAGAAGTAACACTATCACCAACACCAGTGGCAAAATACCTTTCGTCCTTACCCATAAGTATGGTGCAATTCGTTTTTTTCTCCTCCAACTCTATCTCAAGGTTTAAGAGCAAAAGCCTTTTTTTATAATCAGCATCCATAACATATGGCCGAAATTCACCCCTGCTATCAATTTTTCTAATTTTAAAGAGACTAAAATCTGGTTGATTTTCAATGTTCAGAAATCCATTAGTTCCTTTTGTGAGAATTCCGTTCAGCTCAGCCTTTTCCATTTCCCTCAAAACCTTTCTTTTTAGTTCCAGCATAATAACCTCCTTGTTTCAAGAATATAATAAATATTTTTTAAGAAAAATGGGATATTGACATAGGTTCTTTTTATTGTTATAAACACAAAAAAAACATAACAAGGAGGAAGGATGGTTTTTTTATTTATATCCATAGTTGCAACAAGGGTTGAAAACCCACCTGTGATTGATGGGCTTCTCAGTGATAAATGCTGGAAAGGGGCAGTATTTA
>QNCF01000078.1 GCA_003644395.1 Candidatus Omnitrophota bacterium | reverse complement strand
TTAGGAATAGATAGATAAAATGTTTCACCTTTAATTTCTTTTTCAAAAAGGGATAGAATTGTTTCTTCTTCCTTTGATTTTATACTTAATAATCCAGGGAATTCGTATTCAAAAGATAAAGGAAGAACTTTTCTTTCTGCATGAACCATCCCCGCTTCTTTTTCAGAAGTTGCAGGCATCATTTCATATAACAAAACTTTTCCTAATTCATTTTTCTTCATCTGTAGTTTTCTTTCAGGATATATATTTAAAAACCATGGATTTAAAGATGGCAAACTTACGCCTCTTAAAGGTATAGCGTTTGAAATTGAAAGTTTTACATTTTCCCAATCTTCACCTGTTTTTTGAATAATTTTTGATAGCATTGTAATTTTTTTCTCTTTTAAATCAGGTGGCACATTTATTTTGTAAAATGGCTGCCAGGAACAATTATAAACTAAATAACTTGTTTCTACATTTATTTTCTGGTCTTTTTTTGAATCAAACAAAACTTCTATAACTTTTTTTGTTTTTTTATGAGGAACTTTTAAAGAAGATAATTTTTTCTTAAGAAAATCAATTTCCTTTTCTATTTCTTTAATTTTTCTATTTTTTTCTTCTTTTTCTTCATAAATTTTACTTAGATGCTCATCCAGAAAAGAAAGTGTTTCCTCAAGATTATCCATACTTGGAAATTTTGTTTTTATATCCTTCGGAATCTGGACTTTTGAAAAATTAATAAGTGAATTAAGAAATTCTTCTTTTTTTTCAAGAAGAGAAATTTTATCAAGAAGTTGGTTTTTCTCCATATTTAATTCTTCTATTTTCTCTTCTATTTCTCTTATGTTTTTTTCTGGCTCTTCTTTAAGATAAATTTCTTTAAATTTCACACTATAAATCTGCCCTTTCCCAATAATTTTTACAGACAATGAGTCCTTATCTATACTGAATGCTTTTGTCTCAATAAATATATGGTTTAATCCTTTTTTTACTTCTGTTTTTGCCTCTTTTTCAACAAGTGCATAATTTGTGAATAGAGTAACCTTTTTAACCTTTGAAGAAATGATTTCTTCTGAAAAGCCCGGGATAGAAGAAACAAAACAGAAGAAAACAAAAAAACTAAAAATTTTATTCATATTCCTCCCTTTCGGAAAATTTTAAAATTTTTTAGGCCTATCTGTCAAATTTCCACCTTTCTACTCTGATGTATTTGGTTTATAATGTAATGTCCTATTCAGTTAATTGTATCAAAAGTAGTTTATATGGTTGAAGCAGCAAGGAAGTTCGGGAAATACCCAATTTAAAATCTCATATTTGTGGAGGACTGACCTCCCAGGTAGTTAGAGAATAAGCATTGAATCACCATAAGAATAAAACCTGTATTTTTTTCTTATTGCCTCTTCATACGCTTTTTTTATCAGGTTAATTCCAGTGAGAGCAGAAACAAGATAAATATGTGTGGAATCAGGGAGATGGAAATTTGTTATCATCCCATCAATTATTTTAAACTTAAAACCTGGCTTTATAAAAAGAGAAGTATATCCTTTTTTAGCAACAACAATTCCATTTTCATTACCACTTTCAAGACATCTTACAGTTCCTGTTCCAACTGCAATTATATTTTTACCTTCTTTTTTTCCTTCGTTTATAATTTCTGCTGTTTTCTGTGGAATTTCAAAATATTCCTCTGGCACATTATTATCATTTTTTAAAATTTTTATTGAATACCAACCCATATGTAATGTAATAAAAACAATTTTAACTCCTTTCTTTTCCAGTTTTTCAAGTATTCTTTTAGTAAAATGAAGTCCAGCAGTTGGAGCAGCAATAGAACCATCTTTTTCTGCATAAACTGTCTGATAATAAATTTTATCAACTTCTTCTGGCTTTCTTTTTATATACGGAGGAAGTGGAACTTCTCCGTATTTTATAATTTCTTTATCATCATCAGTATTAAATTCAACAGTAAAACTTCCATCATCATTTCTTTTTATAATTTCCCCCTCAAGTTCTTCTTTATAAAATTTAGTTCCTTCTCTCCCTTTCCCTCTGATTAAAACATTCCATTTTCCCTCATCTATTTTTTTAAGTAAGAAAATTTCAATTTTCCCTCCAGTTTCTTTTTTACATAAAATTCTTGCAGGGATAACTTTTGTATTATTTAAAACAAGAATATTTTTTTCTGATAGATATTTGTCAATATTTTCAAAAATATCATAAGTTATTTTTCCATCTATTTTATTCAAAATCATTAACCTTGCTTTTTCTCTTTCTTTCAAAGGATATTGAGCAATAAACTCCTTTGGTATGGTTATATCAAGTATCTTCATTTTTTCTTAAAGAGGAAAATGGCTGGTTGTGGATATAAAATGTCATGGATAACAATATCCTCATAATAATTAAATCCAAAAATTTCCGGTTTATTTCTGAATATTTTAATCAATTTTATTCCATATTTATCCATTTCCTTTTCAATTTTCGCCCTTTCCTTTTTTCTTGAACCAATAGTAAGAAAATATTCAAGTTCTCCAATGACAAGATACTCACCCCTTTTAATTTCTTCAACATTTTTCACTTTTATTTTGAATTTTGAATTGTCAACAGGTGGAACTTCAAAAATCCATGGGGATTTAAGAAAAATGAATTTTGTGTCTTTTTTGAAATTGTTATTAATATATTTTCCTGCAAGAACTCTTACATCTTTTTTATAGAAAAGGTTGGTATAAGCAAGTGTTTTTAAAAGTGGAGATAAAAGAAATATTGCAGTAAGAAATGTCCCGAATTTTAAAATCTTTATTGTTGATAAATCCTTCAGTAGATTTGAAGAAAGTAAAAGTAAAAAAAGAATTGATGGTATGTAATATCTGGCGTATTTTACTCCTCCTGTGAGAAAAGTTGGTAAAATCATAAAAAAGAAAGCAATTAGAGTAAGAGAAATATTTTTTTCTTTTATTTTAAAAAGGGAATAAATAAAAGAAATAACAGATAAGAACAACAGGATAAAACCAAGTCCATTTTTACCGGCTATTATAAAATTTATAAAAGAATATTTCAAATTGTGGATTAAATCTAAACTGAAACTTCTGTCAGACATAAGAGATATAAAATCCCTTTTAAATTCAGGATAATCAAGAATTATATATGGATTGACTGCAAAAAATAAAGCAATTGTAATTATAAAAGAAATGTAAATTGTCTTTTTTCTTATTCCACCCCACCCTTCAGACAATAAAACGGCAAAAGGGATGATACCCCAGATAAAAATTCCTGGGTATTTTGTTCCTCCTGAAAGTCCTGCAAATATTGAAGCAATATAAATATATTTTATGTTATTATCTTCTGTATATTTCAGAATATAGAAAAAAGAAGTAACAACAAAAAGTGTCATCATCATATCAACTGTCATATAATGGGAATTTATAAAAAATAAAGGAGAAAAAGCGATGAGAAAAGCAGAAAAAAAGCCACATTTATTTTTAAGTTTATTCCCTATTTTGAAAACTATAAAAATGAGAACGAGAGCAGAAAAAAGAGTAATTATCCTTCCTGTGAGATATAATTTTGCCATTTCTTCTGGATGGAAAAAGTAAAAAGTTACATCAGGAACAAGTTTAATAATTTTAAAAATATGGAGAATATACATAACAAAACCCACGACATAAGTATAAAAAGCAGGATAAACAAAATAATGGGGATTAAAATCAAATTTTTTCGGGTTCATATTACTTAACGATTTAATTATTATTTCCTCATCTGGATGAAAAGTTCTTATTAAATTGAAATATGACCTCGGGAGTTTATCTTTTTTCTTTTTTGAAATTTCCCAGCTTTTGTTTATATCAACTTTTTTCACTTTTTCAATTAATTGTTTCAAATCTCTATCATCTGAAAAATACATTTTTTTTATTTCTTTTGACGGAAGTCCCCATTTAATTCCAGTAAGGACGAGACAGGCAAAAATAATTTCAATAAAGATTAAGGAAAACTTTTTACCCATTTTTATAATATCCCATAATTTCCATTTTTTTTATTTTAATCAAATCTAAAAAACTTCTTATAATATCCTTTTTTAAGTCAACTTTACTTCTCCTTAAGTCCTTCCATACAATAGGCACCTGAACAATTTTTAATTTTAAAATTTTTGAAATAAGTAATATTTCAACATCAAATCCCCATCTATTTATTTTCTGTAATTTAAATATTTTCTTTGCACTCTTTCCTTTAAACAATTTAAAACCACAGGTGAAATCTGTAATATTTGAAAGAGATGGAAAAAGAATTTTTACAAGATAAATAAAACCAGTCCCAAAAAATCTTCTTAAAAATGGTTGCCTCTTTATTATTCTTGCTTTTTTTACTTTTCTTGTTCCTGTTACTACATCAAAATTTTTTTTTGCATAATCATAGAACTTTCCAAATTCTTCTATTGGAGTTGAAAGGTCTGCGTCTGAAAACAGAATATATTCTCCCTTCGCTTCCATCACTCCTGTTTTTACAGCAGTTCCTTTCCCTTTATTCTCCTTATGTTTTATAAATTTCACTCTTTCAAATTTATCTTTTGCAAAATTTTTAACTACCTTTTCAGTATTATCTTTACTGCCATCATCCACAATAATTATTTCAAAATCCATATTTTGCACCCGGGAGAAATAGTCATAAACTTTTTCAAGTGTCGGCAAAATTCTTTTTTCTTCATTATAAGCAGGTATTATTATAGAAATTTCCATTTTTTCATTATTGCCCAGAAATAAAGTTTTATGTAAGGAAACGTTTTTGAAAGTTTAAATTTGGATTTCCCTTTTTTTCTGCCATACCAGAAAGTTGGGATTTCAGAAATTTTATATCCTGAAAAATATGCTTTCAAAGTGATTTCCATTGAGAAAGCAAATCCTTTTTCCTTTATCATTATATTATCAAAAATTTCCTTTCTGTATAATTTGTAAGCATTTGATACATCATGCGTGGGTATTCCAATAAGATAATAAAGGGATTTTCCTACAAAAGTTGAAAAAAATCCCTGGATTTTAGGTCCACCAATTTTCCCTCCCCCTTTTACATATCTTGAACCACACACAATATCAAAATTTTCCTCTTCTGCTTTTTTAAACATTTCTTTTATAATTTTTGGGTCATCACACATATCTGCCATAATCGGTAATATATATTCTCCTTTTGCTGCTTCTACACCTGAAAGGATAGCATTTGCAAATCCAGGTGATTTTTCATTATTTATTACTCTCACATTCTCATATTTTTCAGAAATTTCTCTTGCAATTTCTTCTGTCTTATCTTCTGAATGGTCATTTATAATAATTATCTCTGTATTTTTTTTATCAATATAACGAATAATAAATTCTACAGTTTCTTTTATATTCTCTTGCTCATTTCTGGCAGGAATTACTATGCTTAATTTAATTTTATTTAACAAGTCCTTTTTCTTTAAGTTGTTTTTCTGCATATTTAAATTTGTCTTCCGCTTTTTCTTTTTTAGACCAGTTGATTAACTTTTTTAATCCATCTTCAAGTTTTGTTTCTATTTTAAATCCGAGTTTCCTTTTAATTTTACTTATATCAGCATAACAATGTCTTACATCTCCTTTTCTAAATTTGTATGTTATTTCTGGTTTTAAATCTTTGTTTAATAATTTTATCAGAACTTCAGCGATTTTTCTAATTGAAACTGGTTTTCCTGAACCCACATTAAAAATCTGATAATTTGCTTTTTCTTTTTGTAGAGCAAGCACACAGGCATTTACAATATCTCCAACCCATATGAAATCCCTTGTTTGTAAACCATCTTCAAATATAACAGGAGGATTATTATTCTTTATCCTGCTTAAAAAAATTGCACAAACACCAGTATAAGGATTGGATAATGATTGTCTCGGTCCATAAACATTAAAGAACCTTAAAGAGACAACAGGAATTCCATATGTTTTACCAATCAGTAAACTCATCTCTTCCTGTTCTTTTTTTGTTATTGCATAAATAGAATTACTTTTCAAAGGTGTATCTTCATCAGTAGGAATGGGTTTTAATTCTCCTCTGCAAAAAGGACATAGTGGTTCCCAGCTGGTAATTTTCTCATTTTTATAATCTCTTATTTCTGGTTTTACTTTTCCACATTTTTTACATTTATACATTCCTTCTCCATAAATACTCATTGAAGAAGCAACTATTACTTTTTTTACTCTGTGTTTTTCATTTACAAGAATGTCAAGTAAGTTTGCTGTCCCTTTGATGTTTACATCAACATATTTTGAGATTTCATACTGGCTCTGTCCAACACCAACAGCAGCAGAAAAATGATAAATAGCATCAACTTTTTTTACAACATCTTTCAATTTATTTTTATTTCTTACATCACCTCTTATGAAAGTTGCTTTTAAATTAAGATAATCAGGAATACCAGAGGGATGCACCTGCTTTGTTAAGTTATCAAAAATTATTACATTATGTCCGAGTTTTACAAGTTTATCTACAAGATGACTCCCAATAAACCCTGCTCCACCTGTAACAAGTATTTTCATTTTTTCAATTTCTTTTTGAAATATGGAATTGTTCTTTTTAAACCATCTTCAAGTTTAACAGAAGGTTCCCAGTTTAGAATTTTTT
>QNCF01000077.1 GCA_003644395.1 Candidatus Omnitrophota bacterium | reverse complement strand
TGGATAATAGACCCTCTTGATGGGACAGTTAACTATTCAAAAGGTATACCACATTGCTCTATTTCAATTGGATGCAGATATAAAGGGGAAAAGGTCTTTGGATTTGTTTATGATTTTTTAAAAGAGGAACTATTCTGGGCAAAAAGAGGTAAAGGGGCTTTTTTGAATGGAAAAAGGATAAAGGTAAGCAGAGTGAGAAATTTAGAAGATGCGATAATAGGATTTGGTCTTATGAAGGGTAAGGAAGAGATAAAAAAAGGCATGGAAATTCTATCTTTACTTGCAGAGAAAGTGAAAAAGATACGGATGATGGGTTCAGCATCTCTTGACCTGTGTTATGTTGGATGTGGAAGAATTGATGGATTTGTTGAACTTGGATTGAATGAATGGGATGTTGAGGCAGGGAGTTTAATAGTGGAGGAGGCAGGTGGAAGATTTAAAATGGAAGATTTTGAAGGGATAAGTAAGGTGGTTGCCACCAACCAGTTTCTCATAGAAAAACTTTAAAATGGATAAAAAAACTGGAAAGACTGTTGGGATGATTAAAAAACCGGTGAATTTCCTTATAGAGAAATTCAATTCTTTTATGAGGAAACTTGAGAAAGCATTGAAAAAAGAGAAGGTTTATGAAATTGATGGCTTTTTAAAAGAACTTGTTGAAGAGGCTGAGGATGCTGAAAAGGGGCTATTTTCTTTTTTCGGTGAACTCCTTTTTATCCATAATCTGACCTGCTCTTTACCATCGCTTGAAAATGAGGTTGTCCTTTTTGAGATTCTTGGAGAAAGGATAAAACAGTTTTTGAAGCCAGATTTTATAGTAATTTATGTAATGGATAAGGAATTTTTATCCTTGTATTCTTATCCGGATGAAAATATAAGTGAAAATCTGAAAGAATTTGGTATGAAAGAATTCAAAAACGGGAAAGCGTCAATTTATGAAAATAAAGAAATAAATGGAGAATTTTATAATTTTGCTTCAATACCTTTAAGGACAACTTCAGAAAAGATAGGTATTATGCTCATTGGAAGGAAGAAAATTTTCAGAGAGGATGAGATAGTGCTTGTAATGGCTGGAGCGACAATTGTTAGTTTTATGCTTTTAAATATAAAACTGAATCAGGAAAGATTGAAAAATGAAAGGCTTATTACAATAGGAGAAGTTATATCCGGACTTTCCCATGATATAAGAAGCATTATGACAAACCTTGAAGGTGGAATTAATCTTCTGCAGATAGGTATTATGGATAAAGATATGGAACTGATAAAAGAAGCTGGAGGGATGATAAAAAGAAGTTATGAGAAGATAAAAGATCTGGTGCTTTCAATGGTTGATTATTCAAAGAAAAAAGAACCTGAACTGGTATTGACTGATTTAAACGGTCTGATAGAGGAAAATATAAATTCAAACAGTGAAATTTTTGAGGAGAAAAAAATAAAAGTGAAGAAAAAACTGGATGAAAAACTGGAAAAGATATACATAGACCCTCACAGAATAGACAGGATGATTACAAATCTTGTATTAAATGCTGTTGATGCGGTGGAGGAGGGAAAGGGGGAGATAGAGATAGGGACAAAGTATTTTCCAGAAGAGAAGGTTGTCCATATATGGGTTAAGGATAATGGATGTGGAATACCTGAAAGAGACCTTGAGAAAATATTTGATATCTTTTATTCAACCAAAGGTTCCCGTGGAACAGGTTTTGGCCTTGCAATAGTTGAAAAGATAGTAAAGGAGCATAACGGGAAAATTGAGGTTGATTCAAAACCTGGGAAGGGAACAAAATTTTTAATTAAACTTCCTGTAAAACAATAAATTTTAATGCCGAAGAGGGGACTCGAACCCCTACGAGGAAAACCCTCACCAGGTCCTGAACCTGGCGCGTCTCCCAGTTCCGCCACTTCGGCAATCACTCACAGATATAGAAAAGTATACTTTCAAGTCCAACTTTAAGGTTTATATTGTATTTAATCCTTCTTTTTACTTCAATTATATAATCAATCTTTTCAATCAAATCCTTCCTTTCTATTATTTTACCATCCTCCCTTCTTCTTACCAATATCTTTTCAGATTTTAAATTTTCATTTATATAAATATCCCTTAGAAACCATACAACATTTTCCAGATACTTCTCTATTTCCTCCCTTTCTCTTTTTCTAACAATCTCATCAATTTTTTTGAAGAAATCCCTGTAATTATTCCTTTGAATAAGTGAGATTAATTCCAGAAATTCCATCTGGTCATTTTCCATCTCTTTATCAAATGGAGGGAGAGAAAAATTCAGTTTCAGAAGCTGGGCTCTTGATATAATTGTTGGAAGGAAATAATTTATATTTGAGGAAAGGATAAGAAGTATTCCATGTAATGGTGGTTCTTCAAGGATTTTGAGAAAAGAGTTTGCCGCCTCCTCCCTCATATAATCAACTGTAAAAATATATATTTTCCTGTTTCCAGAATATGGTTTTATATATATCTCCTCCTTAACTTTCCTTACTTCATTTATAGATAGATACCTTTTTGATGGTGTTATCCATTTTACATCTGGATGTATTTTTTTCTTTATCTGATTGCAGAATATACAATTTCCACATGGCCTTTCATCACTTTCACAATTAACAAGCATTGAGAAAAATTCTCCTATCTCCCTTCTATCATCTTCACTTCCACCATGGATGAGGTAAAAGTGTCCTATCCTTCCGCAATTATAGGCATTTTTTAAGAAATTCTTTATATCTTCCTTTTTCATTTAAAAACCTCTCCCACTGTCTGCATATATTTTTAAAAGTTTCTTCAATAGAAGACCTTTTAATAACTTTTATCCTTTTCTCCTTTTTTGCAAGTTTCAAATAACCTTCTCTCACCCTTTTCTGGAATTCAATAGATTCCCGTTCAATTCTATCTTTCTCCTTTAAATTTTTAAATAATTTTTCCACATCCTCATCTATAAGGAAAGTTATATCTGGTTTAAAATTCTTTATAATTTTTTTCTGTATATTATTTATCATACTTATCGGCAATCCCCTACCGTAACCCTGATATGCAATTGTTGAATCATAATACCTGTCAAAAATTATAACGATTTTTTTCTCTTCATATTTTTTGATAACTTCTGAAATAAGCTGTGCTCTGCTTGCAAGATAAAGGAATAATTCTGTCCATTTTGATATATTTATGTTTTTATCCAGAAGAATCTCCCTTATCTTTTCCCCTGCTTCTGTCCCTCCAGGTTCTCTGAGCAATACTGCATCTATACCTTTATTTTTTAAGTAATTAAAGAACTTCTTTGACTGAGTTGTCTTTCCACACCCATCTATTCCTTCAAAACTTACAATTATGCATTTTTTCATAATAAAAACCCCTGGTATAAAACATTTTTAAAACCATATTTTTTTGTGATTTCCACAGCTTTTCTGTATTCATTTCTGTTGAGAGTTCTGTTAATTTCAGGGAACTGGTGTGCTTTATATTCAGGATGGTATTGACTCAACAGACTTATCCATGTATTTTCTCCAAGTTTTTCCTTTATAAATCTTAAGACATTTTCAGTGCATGATATATCATTTGGAAGAACAAGATGCCTTATTAAAAGTCCCCTTTTTGCAACATTCTCATCATCAAGGATTATATCTCCTACCTGTCTTTTCATCTCTATAAGACATTTTTTATTTACATCCCAGTAATCAATAACCCCTGAATATCTGTATCCATTCTCATTACATCCATACTTTGCATCAGGCATATAAATATCAACAAATCCTTCTATAATCTTCAATACTTCAGGGTTTTCATACCCTCCACAATTATAAACAAAAGGAATTTTTAACCCATTTTCTATTGCAATAATAGCAGATTTGAAAATTTGTGGAGCAAAATGTGTTGGAGTTACAAGATTTATATTGTGGCAACCTCTCTGCTGTAATTCCAGCATTATTGAAGCAAGTTGTTCTTCGTCAATTTTGTATCCCTGTTGTAGCTGGCTTATTGTATAATTCTGGCAATATACACATTTCATGGGGCAATTTGTAAAAAATATGGTTCCTGACCCTCTTGTTCCAGAAATTATACTTTCCTCTCCAAAGTGAGGCCCATAACTTGAAATTATTATATCAACCCCTGAATTGCAGAAAGATTTACTCTTATATCTGTTAATCATACATTTCCTTCCGCATAAATCACATCTTTCAAGTCTATCCATAAGGATTTTCACCTTATCTTTAAGTTCTGAAATAGAAAACTCAAGATAGGAAGGGAAAGCCATATTAATCAACAAAATTTATATAAATTTCTCCAAGTTTTTTCTTTCCATCCTTTATATCTATTCTGAATCTATCTTTCTTTCCGATTGCTTTTTCTTTAAGAATTTTCCTGTAAGTTATCAGATAACCAATATCCTGTCCATCATTGAATCTTTTATTTCCAACAAATCCAATAAAGTTTGCTTTTGGATTTTTAACAGGGAAATTTGTGAGTACCCTTTTAATCCTTATCTTTGCTTCCTTATCCACTTCTATTTCATCACCAGAAGGTACAACAATTTTATGATTATCAACTTCAATAACAAGTGAGACTGAGGATTTTTCCTCTTCAGAAATTTTTTCAATTTTTTCAGAAGTTTTTACAATATGTGCGGGTTTTAAATAAAATACCAGATATGAATAATACCCTATGAAAAATAGATAGATTAAAGAAAGAATGAATGCAACTGCCCCCTTTTTCCTGTTTATTAGAAATAGCCAGTCAGAAATTATAAATAGAATAAATGCAATACAGAAACCGAAAATAACCATCAATTTTGTTAAATCCATTTTTCACTCCTTTTTACCGAAAACAACAATTTTATCCCTTCCTTTCTCTTTTGCATAAAAAAGTGCAGCATCAGCTTTCTGTAAAATTTCCTCTGCATTATTCCCGTGTTCAGGGAAACTTGCAATTCCAATACTTAATGTAATATATACAGGCCCATCCTCTTTAAGAAACTTGTGTTTTGAAACTTTATTTTTAATTCTCTCAGCGATTGTCTTTGCCTCAAGACTTGTTGTATAAGGTAGAAGATATGCAAATTCATCCCCTCCAAATCTGCATATAATATCACTTTCCCTCAATGATTTTTTAATAAGAGATGCCACCTCATGCAGTATTATATCACCCTTATGGTGTCCATATGTGTCAACATAATGTTTGAAATTATCAAGGTCTGAAATCATAAGAGAGATCGGGAAACCAACCCTTTTTGATTTTGCAAATTCTTCTTTCATCCTTTTCTGGAAATATCTTCTATTATATAAATTTGTAAGCGGGTCTGTGATAGAAGCCTCATTTACCTCTTCATGTAAAAGTGCATTTTCAAAAAAGGCTGTTGCCTGTCTCACAAAAATCTCTACAGTTTCCTTTTTCTTTTCCAGAACCTTTCTGTTTGTGATTTCTGTCCCTATTATTCCAACTGCTTTTGTTTCATTCCCTTTACAGAAAGGTATGATTATCACTGATGGGAAGCAATTAAACTGGTATTCATTTAAAATCTTTTTTATCCTTTCTTCTGTATTTTTATCAACTTTTGCAGGATTAAATATGTTCCATGTATATTGTGAAACTTTCTTATCTTTTTTATATTTCCCTGTATTTATAGAAAAAGTATCTATGGAAACATATTTTTTAAGTCTCTCATCGTTGAGGAATAAAACCCCTTTCCCTCCATTATAAAATTTCATAAGTTCATTCAAAACATTCTGGCTCAAATTTTCCATCTTTAAATTTCCACTTAAATTTATCACAGATGAATATAAACTTTTCAATTCTGATGCGTAAGTGTGGAGCTGTGTATAATAATAAGAGACAATTTTAAAAGTAAGGAAGACCAGAATAGCTGTGGTAAAAAATAGTGGAAGGAGTTCCTTCAAAATTTTTTTTATTGGGAAAAGAGGCTGTATTTTTGCAGCTGTCATAATAGCGATTATGCTTATAACTGCCACAATAAATATCTGGGAGAAGAAGATAAGCTTTTTCTCTTTCATATTTCAATTTTACAATTTCTCCACTTTAAATTCAATTACCTTTTCGCAATTTCCATCAACTTTAAATTCCTCAGACATCTGGTATCCAACCACCCATACAATTTTTTCATCACATACAAGTAAAGGTATCTTCTTCCTTTCACTTTTTGGTATTTTCTTATCAATAAAAAATCTTGAAATTTTCTTTCTTTTTTTCATTCCAAGTGGGTAGAAATAATCTCCCTTTTTCCAGTTTCTTATATACAATTTTCCCTTTAACTTTTCAGGATCAACATATATAATTGATGTGGAAGGATTTTTAAATATTTTTTCAGAAAATTTACATATTTTGCTTTGTATTTTTATCTGGAAATATGGGAATTTATTTTCTTCAAAAAGTTTTAAAGGGAAGACCACCCTTTTTTTCTCTTTTCTTTCTCTTTTTGAGAATATGATATTTTCTCCATCCTGGTAAATATAGATTTTGTATTTGTTTGATACAAAATCTTTACCCTTTTCAATATTTTTCCTTATTTCCTCAATCCCATTAAAGGAAAGAAAATCAATTTTGAATTTTCCAACAATAGCAGAGATTAAAAACCTTTTAAAAGGGATGGGTAATTTTTCAAAATCTTCCTTTCTTACCTTTATTTCTCCATCTTCTTTACATATCTTTTCATACTTTTCATTTACAGATTCCTCAATAATTTTTAAACTGTCCTGAAGTAAAAGAGCAAGATTTCCAATCTTTTCCTTTACCTTTGGATTTATCTTTTCAAAAAGTGG
>QNCF01000076.1 GCA_003644395.1 Candidatus Omnitrophota bacterium | reverse complement strand
GTAAAAAGGCGACATATCTTATGAATAAAAACAGATTGAAAGAAATAGAAAAACAGATAAAAAATTGTACAATAATTGCTACTCAACCTGGATTTGTCATCTATGCAACGAGTTCAAGACCATGGAGAGTTGAATCTCCAATTCAGCCTGGAACCACTGTAAGACAATTTCAGGAACTTCTTGTTCTGCCAGATCTTTCCAGCATGGGGGTTGAAGTTAAAATTCATGAATCATCAATTGAAAAGGTAAAACCAGGTCAAAAAGCTATTATAAAAGTTGATGCTTTTCCTGAAAAGATTTTCACAGGAACTGTAAAAAAGATAGCACTTATGCCTGACCCAATGCTTAAATGGTTAAATCCAGATATAAATGTTTATGTTGCACAGATAGCATTTGATAAAAGTTATGAGTTTTTAAAGCCTGGAATGTCTGCTGAGGTTGAGATAATTATTAAAAAACTGAAAAATGTAATCGCCATACCTGTGACGGCGTTGATTTTCAAAGGTAAAAAGATTTACTGCAATCTTCTTCAAGGAAGAAGATTAATAATGAGAGAGTTGAAACTTGGAGAGAGCAATGATGTTATGGTGGAGGTTAAGGAGGGATTGAAGGAAGGGGATATTGTTGTAATAGGTCAGGGGGAAATTGCTCCCTCGATGAAGGAGAAAGAATTTCAGAAAAAGGGTAAATTCAGAAAGGAGGAAAGATTAAAAAAGAAAAAGAGATAATAAGGCTGGAAAAAGTTAGTAAAATTTATAGACTGGGAAGAGTGGAAATTCCTGCATTGAAGGAAATTTCACTTTCTGTTAAGGAAGGGGAACATATTTCCATCATGGGACCTTCTGGTAGTGGGAAAACAACATTTCTTAACATTCTTGGATGCCTTGATAAGCCAACTTCTGGGAAATATTTTTTAGATAATATTGAAGTTTCCTCTCTCACAGATGATGAACTTTCAGAGATCAGAAATAAAAAGGTGGGTTTTGTTTTCCAGACTTATAATCTTATTCCTCAACTTACAGTGTTAGAAAATATTGGACTGCCTCTTTTTTACAGTGGTTTTGACGAAGCTACTGTGAGAGAAAAATCCTTACAGCTGGCTGAAATTGTTGGCCTTAAAGACCGTATAAATCATCGTCCATCAGAATTATCAGGAGGGCAACAGCAGAGAGTTGCAATTGCAAGAGCTCTTGCCAATGACCCTGTTATAATTCTTGCCGATGAGCCCACAGGGAATCTTGATAGCAAGACAGGAGAAGAAATTATGGAATTACTGGTAAGTTTGAATAAAAAAGGAAGAACCCTTATTGTTGTCACGCATGATACTAAAATTGCGAGTTATGGAAAACGAATAATCCAGATGCTTGATGGAAGGATTATAAATGAGGATTGATATTTTTCATCTACTCAGAATTTTAAAATTTGGATGGAAGAATCTGTGGCTCCATAAACTCCGTTCTTTTCTTACAATTCTGGGTATAGTATTTGGAGTTGCTTCAGTAATTTCCATGCTTGCTATCGGAGAAGGAGCAAGTTATGAAGCAAGAGAAAAGATTAAAGAGTTGGGAAGTCATAATATAATTATTAGAAGTGTTAAACCTCCTTCTGAAGGAAAATCTCAACAGACAACGGTTATCCTTGGAGTCTATGGCTTAGTCCATAAGGATCTTCTTAAGATAAAAGCAATTCCTTCTGTAGAAAAGGTAATTCCTACATGGGAAATGAGAGAGGAGATATGGCATATAGGAAGAAGAGTTATGGGTAGAATTGTGGGAACATATCCGGATTATAAAGAAGTGAGAAACCTTGAGATAGAAGACGGAAGGTTTTTCAACGAAGTTGATATGAGACTGAGCAGATCTGTGGTGGTAATTGGAAGTTCCATAAAAAAGTCTCTTTTCCCTTTTGAAAATCCTATTGGAAAAACCATCAGAATAAGAAGTAATTACTTCCGAGTAATAGGAGTGGTTAAAGAAAAAGTTTTCTCTTCTTCAAAGATAGGTTTTGAAGCAGAGGATATAAATTTTGATGTCTATATGCCTTTTACAACAGAAAGAGTTTTCTTTGGAAAATATGAAACTTTATCCACAAGAGGTCCTGTTTTTCGAAGAGAAAGGAATCTGGTGGAGTATCACAGGTTTATTGTAAGGGTGAAAGATATGGAAAAAATTCTGACCACGTCCACAGTGATAGAGAAAATATTGAGAGTTTCTCATAAGAAGGATGATTATGAAATACTTGTACCATTACAACTCCTTCGACAGACAGAACATACAAAAAGGATTTTTAATATAGTTCTCGGTTCAATTGCTGCTATTTCTCTGCTTGTTGGCGGTATCGGGATTATGAATATTATGCTTGCCACTGTTACTGAAAGGACCAGGGAAATTGGTATAAGAAGGGCGGTGGGAGCAAAAAGAAAGGATATTGTTTCTCAATTTCTTTCAGAATCAGTTATTCTATCTGCTCTTGGTGGGATTGTTGGAGTAATTCTTGGTATTATAATTCCAAAACTTGTAACAAAATTTTCTGGTATGACAACTCTTATAACTTTCTGGTCTGTAATAATTGCTTTTTCAATATCTGTAGCAGTTGGCATTACTTTTGGGATATATCCTGCAAGAAAAGCTTCATTGCTTGACCCTATTCAGGCTCTCCGATACGAGTAGTGGATCTTGGAAGAGACCATTATAATGTTAAACAGTTGAGACATTTATTTTTTTAAGAATTTTTTCAACAATATCTCTGAATATTTTTGCTGATTCACCTTCTGAATTAAAGAAAGGTTTTCCAATATCTGCATTTTTTGAAATTTCAGGTTCAAACGGAATCTGACCGAGCAATTCTATTCCAAATTCTTCTTCCAGTTTTTTCCCTCCTCCCTCTCCAAAAAGAAGAATTTTATAACCGCATTTGGGGCATTTCAGATAACTCATATTTTCAATTATTCCTATAACCGGAACATTTAATTTTTCTGAAAATCTGATAGTCTTTCTGACATCAAGGAGAGAGATTTCCTGAGGAGTTGTAACAATTATTGAACCTGTTATTCCAGGGATTAACTGGCAGATTGTTAAAGGTTCATCACCTGTTCCTGGTGGTGAGTCAATGATTAAAAAGTCAAGGTCTCCCCATTTTGTATCTCCGAGGAATTGACTTATTGCTTTCATCTTCAAAGGCCCCCTCCATATAACAGGAGTTTCACTTTTCTCAAGCAGGAAAGCCATACTCACAACCTTTAAATTTGGTAAGACCTGATATGGTTCTATCTCATTATCAGAAACTGTCAGCCTCTTCCCCTCAACGCCAAGCATTTTTGCAACATTTGGGCCATGGATATCAATATCAAGAATCCCTGTTTTGAAATTTTTAAGCGCCAGAGCGTAGGAAAGGTTAACAGCGACTGAAGTTTTTCCAACCCCTCCTTTTCCACTTAAAACAAGTAATTTGTATTTTATATTCTTCATTTTCTCTTTTATCTTTTCTTCCATTTTTCACTCCTTTTTCCCACAGATTCCAACAAACCCGCCTTCTCCATATCCTTTCTTTACAGGTTCAATTTTAAAAATCTGACTTGGCAGTTTAAAGATTGTCTGATAAATTTTGAAATTTTTAAATTTTGCTTTTTCCATATAATCCATTATCTCCTCGGTTGAATAAAAAGTCGCATACTTATAAAATACATTTTTATTTTTTCTTTCCTCATAAAACCTTCCCAGGAAACTGTTCCTATCAACAATCCCAACAATAAATTTCCCTTTATTTTTTAATACTCTGTAAACTTCAGAAAAACTTTTCATAATATCGTCAACAAAACAGACAGTTGTTACCATCAGAATATAATCAAAACTTTCATCAAAAAATGGAAGATTTTCTGCCACTCCCTTTACAACGAAAATCCCCTTTTTCAAACAGATATTCGCCATCTTTTCAGAAGGTTCTATTCCAATTTTAATTCCAAATGGTAAGGCAAATCTTCCTGAACCAATCCCGACTTCCATCCCTGTTCCTTTCTTTGGAATGAGTTTTTCAAGACATTTCACTTCAGAAAGATATACATATTTGTTTTTTTCAAACCATTCTTCATATCTTTTCCAGTATCTATCAAATGGTTTTGTTTTTGGCATTTTACAGCCTTTTTTTGTTATAAAGTAAAATTATATCTCCTTTTTCTGTTCCCAAATCTTTTGCCACAACATCACATTTTACCATTAAAAGGAAAAATATCTCTCTTTTTTCCTCTGATAAAGATTCAAAATTTCCCTGTCCTTTACTTATAACCATATCAGCACTTTTAAAAATTTCTTTAAATTCTTCAGAACAGATATTTAGAATTGTTCCAGGAGCATCTGAACCTGAAGGTATAACCTTTGCAATTTTATCAATTCCACAGAATAAAGCATCTTCAACTGTAACATCATTGATTACAGGTTTACCTCTTACTGCATAGATTATTTCTTTATTTCCATAAAGAGTTTTTATGGTTTCTATCAAGACCTTATCAAAAAAGATCTCTCCAGCATTATCTCCCAGCAGAAGTATATCCTTTGCATTTTTTAAAGCCTTTTTAAATTCATCAAAATGGAAAAATCCCTTTTTAAAAGATTCTTCTTCCTTCTTTAAAATTTTTTCAATCTCCTTCTCAACTTCTATAGATGTATTGACTGCATAATCAATGATATTTCCTGCTATTGAAATTTCAACTGCTTTAAGTAAAGGGTCTTTTGAACAGGTAACTTTCTTTTTTACAAGGGGATAAACTTCTTTTGCTATTCTGTTGCTTTTTTCCTTTATCTCTTTAAAAGGGTCTTCTTTCCCGATTGCCCTTTTAATTAACTGATGTATCACTCTTCCCATTTCAGGGGGAGAGGCAGAAAGAGAAATATTCGGGATAATCCTTGATACTTCATCAATAACCAATTTTTGTTTTTCTTCATCCAGACCAACAATTCTTGAACATTCAATAGCCTGTCTGAAAAAGCACGGTATACAATCAAGATATGTTCTCATTTTAAAAGATTTAAATTTTTCATAACAGTCTCTATCTCTCCAGAAACACCGCTTATTACTTTTATACCCATCTGTTCAAAAAAACTCATAGCTCTTTGCCCCATCCCTCCAGTTATAATAAGTTCCACATTAAGATTTTTTAAAAATTCCGGCAATTGTCCTGGTCTGCCATGATTCTGTGAAAAAGGATTTTTTATAATTTCTATATTCTTTATCTCTGAATTTTCTAAATCTATTATTGTAAAATATGGAGACCTGCCAAAATGAAAACTTACATTTGCTTTCAATCCTTCATCTGTTTCTGATGGAATTGCTATCTTCATAATACCTCCTATTTTCCCACAAATCTTCCATCATCTCTTGAACTTTCAAGTTTATGAACATTTTTCTCAAGCCATCCATACCTTTCTATTTCTCTTATATCAAATTCACCAACATAAGGTTTGATATCGAGCAATGGCGTTCCATCAACTATATCAACATCTTTTATATAAAGAATATTTTTTTCAATTTTTATAAGTCTTACAACAGAAATTCCAATGGGATTTGGTCTCGCTGGGGCTCTTGTTGCAAAAATACCATGTGTTTCATCATCCATATAGGGCTTTACAACCAATTTTGGTTCTTTTACAAGGTGAAAGTGATAAATGAGAATAATATGTGAAAAACCTTCAAGGTCTTTCAATCCACTCTCATATTGATTAAAAATTTCAATTTTCCCTTCCACATCCTTTCCCGCTTTTGGCTGTATTGGAGTCCCCTTTGGTTGTTTAAAAGGAGTCCTTATTATACCAATCGGTTTGTATTTAATTTCTTCCATTTTTATTTTATTATTAAATTCCTTCCAGTTTATTTTAATATAACATCCTTTATAATCAAAATGGCTGAAATCATGATAAGTACTATCCCAAAAATTATCTTTACAGATTTTGATTTCAATTTATTTGCCATAATTCTTGAACCTGTTTGACTACCAGCCAGTACAGACAATATACAGAAAAACCATACTTTCCATACAGGTTTTGCCGATATTAAAATGTGTGATATAAAACTGGATGTTCCAGAAAAAGTTACGACAACAGATGAAGTGGCAGCAGCGATTTTGGGTTCAAGTCCACATATATAAAGTAAAGGAACTACAAAACTTCCCCCACCTCTTCCTATGAGACCTGCAAAAAATCCAAGAATTCCACCTGCTGATATTCCAAGTATTACTCGTTGATGAGAAGAAAGTCCACTTTTCTTGGGTTTCCATCCAGAAAGCATAAGAATGGCTGCGGTTAATGTAAAAAGTGAAAATATAAGAATTATTGGCTTTACAGGGAGATTAACATTCACAACAGTACCTACAGGAGCAAATGCAACCATTGAGATTCCAAAAGGTAGTGCAACTTTAAAATCAGTGAGTCTCTTTTTTATATAAGTAAAAGCGGCTGAAGAAGAGTTCACAACATTTAAAAGCATTCCCAAAGGTATAGCCTGAGTTTTGAAGTCCATTCCAAACCAGTAAAGTAAAGGGATATAGAGTTGACTTCCTCCCATCCCAAGCATTGAAAAAACGAATGAGATAAGAAAGAATACAAACGGAATGATATAAATTTTCTCCATTTATTACTCCTTTTTATAAACTTTCAAAGCAGGAAATGCATACCTTCCTGTTTTTCTTTATTCAGATTCCATGGATAAAGACGATTTCTCCACAATTTTCACATTCATACCATTCAAAAGTCCCTTTTCTTTCTTTAAAATCATAATTAAACACTTCTGAAATTTTAAATAATACTTC
>QNCF01000075.1 GCA_003644395.1 Candidatus Omnitrophota bacterium | reverse complement strand
TCGCTTTTAAATTTCCTTCTATTATTTCAGGTCTGTTTCTGAATTTCTCTTCAAGTCTCTTTTTCACGCTTTCCAGCAATTCCTCTATTTTAAGAATCCCTGTTACACGGACAAGAGCTCCTATCATTGGAGTATTCGGAATTTCTCTCCCTATTGTTTCTCTTGAAATTTTTGAGGCATCCACAGTATATACTTTTCCTTCAAAATTTAAACTTTTCTTTAACTCCTCTGGAGAAGAGGGAGAATTTACAAGAATTATCCCTTCCTTTGGGTCAAGCCCTGAAATTACATCCACCTGTCCTATTAAGGTGATATCAAGAACGATAACAACATCAGGATTTTCAATGCCGGAATGGATTCTTATAGGTTTTGAACTTATTCTGTTAAAAGCCTGGACAGGAGCTCCCATCCTTTCAGGCCCATATTCAGGGAATGCCTGTATATACTTTCCAGTTAATGTTGCTGCATCACCAAAGAGAAGGGCAGCTGTTTTTGCTCCCTGTCCACCTCTTCCATGCCATCTTATTTCAAATGTTTCTTTCATCTTCCCTTTTTAATTTATCAAAGTTAAGATAACATTTCACAGTAAAAATTTCAAGATAAGAAAGCAAAGCAAAATTTAAAAATTTTATGGGATAATTATATACCTTATTTAGAAAAATTGCAAATCCCCACATACTGCCCAAAAAAATAGATAGAATTAAGAGTTCTTTAAGATATTTTTTTATAAAATTGTAACTTTTAATCACACTTTCAATTAAAGGGATATCTTCAACAATTATTATAAGAGGGGAATAAAGAGTCAGGACAAGATAATAGACTGGCACAGAGATCCAAAGAATTGAAAGGAAAAATATTAAATTGACAGCCTTAACAGAATTTGCATTTACAGATAAAGCTACTGGAATCATTAAAAGGAAACCAGATATAAAAGAAAAAAGTAGCCGGTATCCAAGGATTCTTAAAAAGAAATGGAGGCTTTGGACAAATATATTATTCTCAATTTTCCCGTTCCATACAGTTTGTTTCAATCCATAATAGACACATACTGTCAGATAATTCTCAAAAATTATATAAGGTAGAGCCTCAAATATCAGACGTTTTTTTAATATTCCATCCAGATAAATTGAAGATAAAAAAAGCCAGATGAAAATTATAGAAAAAAGATACCATTCTTCCTTTTTGAGTTTCCATGAAATTTTTATTGGCAAAAGGGATTCTCTCATTTATTCAGAAAATCCAGAATCCATCTTACACTGTTTTCAAGTGGGACTTCAACACTTCTATTTTCCTTTCTTATTTTTATCTCCACTTTTCCTTCCTTCAATTTTTTCCCAACAGTTATTCTGAGAGGTATACCGATAAGGTCAGCATCAGCAAATTTTACACCCGGGCTTTCTTCCCTGTCGTCAATTAAAACATCTATTTTCTTTTCAATCAATTCACTGTAAAGGGATTCTGATTTTTCTCTTATATTTTCATCATCCATATTTACAGGTACTATAATAACTTTAAAAGGTGCAACAGATACAGGCCATACTATTCCATTTTCATCATAATTTCCCTCAATAATTGCAGCAACAGTTCTACCTATCCCTATACCATAACATCCCATATATATAGGTTTTTCTTTTCCATCTTTATCAACGAAATATGCCTTCATATTTTGACTGTAAGTTGTTCCGAGTTTAAAAATATGGCCGACTTCAAGTTCTTTACATTCTCCTTCCGCAACAAATTCTTCAGAAAATTTCCCTCCCATAACTCCTGAATCAGCTTTCTGAATGGTTACATTAATTCCGCATCTTGAAAATATTTTAAAATAAGTCTCTCTCATCCTCTGGTATGAAATATCAAGCCCTTTTTCATCCATGTCAAAACTGTATGCATCCTTCATGAGGAATTCCTTCGCCCTTATAACTCCAAATCTTGGTCTTATCTCATCCCTGAATTTTGTCTGTATTTGATAAAAAAGAAGTGGCAGTTGTTTCCAGGATTTTATATGCTGCCTGACTATGTAAGTTATCACCTCTTCATGCGTTGGGCCAAATACCATCTCCTTTCCATGTCTGTCTTTAAATCTGAGCATATCTTTTCCCATCTTTTCCCATCTTCCACTCTCTTTCCATAAACTTGCTGGCTGGATGGAGGGCATTAAAACTTCTATCCCTTTTGCTTTATTCATCTCTTCTCTCACAATATTTTCAACATTCCTGAGAACTCTCAATCCAAGAGGTAAGAATGTGTAAATACCTGAAGATATTTTTTCTATCAATCCAGCTCTGTGCATTAATTTATGGCTTACTGTCTCTGCATCCTTGGGTGGATTTTTTGATGTGGGGATAAAATAATCTTTCCATCTCATTTTTCTTCTCCTTTTAAATTTTGAAAAGGTGCGAAATACATTTGCAATCTGAACAGCCAAAATCCTTTATGGGCAAAAATGATTTTTCAAGAGATTTTGCAATTTTACATTCCAGTTTTTTATCATTTGATGGGAGAATTAAAACTTTTTTTATATCCCCATGCTCCACAAAATAGTCAATATGCCAGTGTTTCCTTTTATTTTTTTTAAAATGCCTCTCTATTCTTTTTTCAACATTTTTCATGCTTCTCCCCACATATAAATAAATGCCTTTTTTAAATAACTTTTCCCTTCTTTTTCCTATTTTAATTTTTCTGTCTTCTGCAAGATTTATAAATAAAATATACACCCCTTTCATACTTAAATAAAATATAATGGAAAAGAGAAGAATTATCAAATTTTAAAAATATGTTAAGTTGACAAATCGGAAGGACTTTCTGTAAAATAGAAGTATGGAGAAGATAAAAAATTTCTATAATAGCCTTCCACAGAAAAAAAAGATAATTTTCTGGGTATCAATTTTTTTCATAATCTTTTCATTTTTGGAAATAGGTATATGGAAAAAGACAAGAAGGAAAATTCTTACAGAGAAATTTTTCCTGAAGAAGTTAAAAAGTCCAAATCCTCAGGAAAGGAAACTGGCAATATATGGAGTTGGTGTTAAAAAGATAAAAGAAGCAGTCCCTGTTCTTGAAGAAATAATTGAAAAAGAGAAAGACCCTCAACTTAAAAGAGTTGCAGCATACAGTCTTGGAAGGATTGATAATGATAAACTTATAAAATACCTTTCCAGTCAAAATAAAGAAGTGAGAGATATCGCTCTTGAAACACTTGTAAAACTTGATAAGAAAAATATAGATTATTTGCTTGAAAATTTTGGTGATTTTGGGAAGGATATAAAATTTGGAATTCTCTCTTATGTTGAAAAATACAGTAAATCTTCCTATCAGGATAAATTGATGGATATTGTGGAGGATAGAGAAGAAAATATTGGTATCAGAAAAAAAGCTCTTTCTATTATTGGAAAGATAGGGAATAAGAATCTGGTTGAAAGATTGTGGGATCTTTATTATTCTGAGGAAGATGAAAATATGAAAGAAGAGATAAAGAATGTGATAAAGAAAATAAAGGGGGGAGAGAATGTATAAATTTGGAAGGAATAAAAAAGGCTTTACCCTCATTGAACTTTTAGTTGTTATAGCAATAATCTCAATGCTTGCAGGTCAAATACTTCCTGCTTTATCCACTGCCAAAGAAAAAGGGAGACAGGCTTACTGTATGAATAATCTCCATCAATTTTCTCTCTCAATTGAAATGTATTACCAGGATTGGGGAGATTATCCCACATGGCTTTCTATTCTTTATCCTTCCTATTTAAAGCCGAAAGATATTTTTATATGTTTGACTGATATAAATAAGGGAAAAAGAGGACATGGAAACCCTGCTTATCCAGAGGCAAATGATATACCTCCTGATCAAGTCCCTGGTTATTCTCCCCCCTATGACCCTGGTTTTAATCTCAGAAATCCTGAAATTACTGCATGCAGTTATATATATGAATTCAATCCATGTGAATGCCACTGGTTTGAATCTTCTCATACTCCCACAGAGATTTCACAGGCAGATACAGATGGGAATGGAATTGTAAGCTGGAAGGAAGCAAAAATATGGCAATCATTCCATGGTCATCGCGGAAAAGTTCCAATTGTAAGATGTTTCTGGCATTACTATAATCATAACCAGAAAGTTCTGAATCTTGCTTACCAAAATTATAATGTATTTTTGAGTGATCCTGAGTGGGAATCTTCAAGTTATTAAATTTTTCTGAAAAACTACTGGTTTAGTTTCACATCCTTCAACCAGTTTCTATTCTCCATATACCACTTTACAGTTCTCTTTATCCCCTCTTCAAGGTCCACCTTTGGTTCCCAGTTGAGCAATTTTTTTGCTTTGGAAATATCTGCCCAGGTTGCTTTCATATCTGCTTTATTGAAAGGTCTATATTCAATTTTTGCTTTTTTACCGAGATTCTTTTCAATAAGAGATATTGCCTGGTTCAATTTGTAGGGCCTGTTTCCACCAAGGTTTATTATCTCAAAACCGGTCAGGTCAATCCCCATAATAGTCCCTTCTGCTATATCATCAATATATGTGAAATCTCTGCTCTGATTCCCATCTCCATAAACTGTTATATATTTCTCTTCATCTATGAGTTTTATGAATTTAAAAATACTCATATCAGGTCTTCCACATGGTCCATATACTGTAAAATATCTGAATATGGTGATGTTTATTCCGTAAAGATAATGGTAAGTGTAACATAAAACTTCTGCTGCTTTTTTACTTGCTGCATATGGAGATATAGGATTATTTACTGGAAGAGATTCTGAAAATGGAAGTTTTTCACCAGCATAAATTGAAGATGTTGAAGCAAGTATAAATTTTTTTATTCCTGTATCTTTTGAAATTTCAAGGAGATTGAGTGTTCCAATCGTATTTGTTCTGAAGTATATTTCAGGATTTTCAATACTGGCTCTTACTCCTGCTCTTGCTGCCAGATTTATAATTATATCTGGAATGAAGTTTTTTACAATATTTTTAAGTTTTTCCTTATCGCATATATCCATCCTTCTGAATTCAAAATTTGAGTATTCTTTTAAATTTGAAAGTCTCCACTCTTTCAATTTCACATCGTAGTAATCGTTCAGATCATCAATTCCAAAAACCTGGAATCCCTTCTGCAACAATTTTTCAGTGGTTTTCCATCCGATAAATCCACAACATCCAGTGAGGAGTACTTTTTTCATAGAAAGAATTTTAACATACAAATTGGAAAATATACAAAAACAGTGAGAAGTATTGACTTTGTTTAAATTTGAAAATATAATCCTTCATAAAAGGAGTAATGAATGGGAAAATTAAAAGAAGAATTGAGAAAAATTTATCATAAAAAAAGAAAAAAGGCAAAGGAGCAATTAAAACTTTACGAAGAGGGGAAGATCCCATTCAGTAAGTTAAACAGACTTGCAAAAAAGATTTTTTATAAGAGACTCAAAGCAGGTTATAAATTTCAAATAAAGAAACCTGAAGGAGAAGCCAATCAATCTTCTTAAAAAAAGGAGGGGTCGCATAGTGGCCGAGTGCGCACGCTTGGAAAGCGTGTATCCCCGATAAGGGGATCGTGGGTTCGAATCCCACCCCCTCCGCATCATAATTTTTCCCACCAGTCATCATAGAATCTTTTTAAATCTTCCTCTATTTCTTCCATAACAACTCTTTTTACATCTTCCTTTCTGAAAGAGAATGGATAATTTTTGCAGTAAGCAATAAGTATATTGTAGGCTTCTGTAATCTGGTTGAATTTTAAAGCAAATTCTTTTTCTTTTCCCTTTGGTGCTTTATCAGGGTGGTATTTAAGAGATAATCTTCTATATGCTTCCTTTATCTCTTTTAAAGTTGCTCTCTCTCCAAGATTTAAAATTTTTCTCGCTTTATCAATTTTTTCAAATTCTGCCATTTCAGTATAATGTAAATAGTATACTTTATAAGAAAATTTTACAAATTTTAGATAAACTTTGGTAATTTAAAAATGTCTAAAAAGATTAAAATGAAGAGAAAACTGTTAATTATAAACTCTCTACTTCTTTTATTTTGTGGGTGCAGCACTCGCTATTATGAGAAATCTGCTGATAAGGAGGTTAACAGAATATTAAAGGAAAAAAAGGAGAAGATAGAGAGGGAAATTCCTGCTGAATTTTTAAATGATAATACCTCTTCAGAAACGATTATATTAACTCTTAAAAAATCACTTATTCTTGGGGCAAAGAATAATAAAGAGTATAAAAGTAGAAAAGAAGATGTATATCTTAAAATACTTGACCTTACATACCAAAGATATCTTTACAGATTGAGATATGGAATGGGGGGGAATATTTACTGGAAGAAAAATGGAGATGAAAGATTAGAAGGGGAGATGAATTTCACTCTTATAAAATTTCTTAAAACAGGTGCTCAAGTCACTTTTAATATTGCAGAAGACTTTCTTAAATACCTTACAGGCAATAAAGAAAAGGATTTAAAAACCATTCTCAGTCTGAATATTTTTCAACCGCTTTTTAAAGGGGCTGGAAGAAAAATTGCACAGGAACAACTCATCCAGGCAGAAAGAGATGTTGTTTATGAGATAAGAGATTTTTTGAGATACCAGGAAGATTTCTCTATCCAAGTAGCGGAGAAATTTTTCAATCTTCTTCTTTTGAAGAAAAATGTTGAAAATTACTGGAACAATTATAATTTTCTTAAAAAAACGAGGGAGAGGATAGAAATGTTATCTGCTGCAGGTAGGATTCCTCCTCTTCAGGTTGACCAGGCAAGACAGAATGAGTACAGAGCATATCAGATGTGGTTAACTGCATTAAATAACTATAATTCTT
>QNCF01000074.1 GCA_003644395.1 Candidatus Omnitrophota bacterium | reverse complement strand
CAGGAGATTCAGGTCCATGTGGTCCATGCAGTGAGATTTATATAGATTTTGGAGAAGAAAAGTCATGTGGGAAACCTGATTGTAAACCTGGATGTGAATGTGAGAGATTTCTTGAATTCTGGAACCTTGTTTTTCCACAATATGATATGCAACCCGATGGTAAACTTTTACCACTTAAAAGGAGAGGTGTTGATACAGGTATGGGATTGGAAAGGATTGCAAGGATATTGCAGAATACAGAGACAAATTATGAGACTGATTTATTTTACCCGATTATTAAAAAAATTGAGGAACTTTCTGGACAAAAATACAGCCCGTATTCTGAAAATAGTGGTTTTTTCAGAATAATAGCAGACCATATAAGGGCAATTGTATTTCTCCTTGATGAAAATATAGTTCCTTCAAATGAAGGGAGAGGGTATGTTGTCAGGAGAATAATAAGAAGGGCATCTCTTGCAGGTAAAAATCTCGGTTTCAGAGAACCTTTCCTTTACAAGATAAGTGAAAGTGTAATAAAAACGATGAAAGATGTTTATCCATCAGTTCTGGAAAACAAAAATTATATTGAAAAAATTCTTTATGATGAAGAGGAAAAATTCACCTATATCATTGATTCTGCAAATAAAATTTTTGAAGAAACATTAAAAGACATTTCAAAAAAAATGATACCGGGGGATGTTGCTTTCAAACTTTATGATACATATGGAATACCTCCAGATGTGATTGAAGACCTTGCCATGGGAGAGAATATAAAGGTTGACTGGAATGGTTTCAGGAAGATTATGGAGGAAAGGAAGGCTATTTCAAGGGAAAAATCTGCATTTTCTGGAAATATAGAAAAGATTTTTGAATCAGAGGGAATAAAAGAAACAGAATTTGTTGGTTATGATAATCTGGAATGTGAATCAGAAATTGCTGGACTTTATAAAGAAAAGAATAAAAATCTTATAAGAATTGTCACAAAACAGACACCGTTTTATCCTGAAAAGGGTGGGCAGATCGGTGATAGAGGGATAATTGAGAATGAGGAGATAAAGGTGAGGGTTTATGATACCCAGATTGATGAGAAAGGACTTATACACCATATAGGTAAACTGGAAAAGGGAAATTTAGAAAATATAAGGGAAAATATGAGGGTGAAACTTTCTGTTGAACCTGAATTCAGAAAAAAAGTATCCATAAACCATACTGCAACTCATCTTCTCCATTATGCATTAAGAGAGATTCTTGGTAAAGAAGTCAGGCAGTATGGTTCATATGTGGGTGATGATAAATTGAGGTTTGATTTTATTTGCTTTTCTTCACTTGATGATGAAAAAATTAAAAAAATAGAAAGGCTGGTTCAGAATAAGATTTTTGAAAATTCAAATGTTAAGGTTGAGGAGATGAGTCTTGAAGAGGCTATAAAGAAAGGAGCAATTGCTCTTTTTGTAGGGAAATATGGAGAAAATGTCAGAGTTGTCCATACAGGAGATTATCATTCTGAAGTATGTGGTGGAACACATGTAAAATCAACAGGTGAAATCTGCATTTTTAAAATAACAAATTATTCAAGTATAGGGAGGAATCTCAGAAGGATTGAAGCATTTACCTATCAAAATGCTTATCTGTATATGGAAGAACTGGAAGAAAAAATGAAAAAGGTATGCGGAGAACTTGGAATTCCACAGGATAGACTGGTAAAGAGTGTTATCAATTTGAAGAAAGAGATTGAAGAGAAAGAAAAGAGTTTGAGAAAATATAAAGATTTGGTTATTAAAGATTTATCAGAAAGACTTTCTTCAGAGGCATTAAAATTTAATATTAATGGAAAAGAGACCCATTTTGTTGGAAGAAAAATTAAAGTTGAAAATGTTGAAGATATGGGATTTATTTCTGATAAAATAGTGGACACTTTAAAAAGGGTAGTTGTTCTTCTTGGAATGGAGAAGGATAAAAGGATATATTTTATTATGAAAGTGAGTGAAGATTTGAAAGAAATTTTTAATGCAGGGAAAATAATAAAAGAAATTTCACAGATTGTTGATGGAAAAGGAGGAGGAAACCCTGTATTTGCACAGGGAAGTGGAAAAGAACCATCTAAATTTAATGATATGATAAAAAATATAAAGGAGAGGTTGGAAAATGCCGAAAAAAGTAGATTCTGAAATAGAAATAATAAAAAGGATTAGAAAAGGGGATGAGAAGGCGAAGGAGGAATTTATAAAGAAGAACCAGGGGCTTGTTATCCATATTGCCAAGAAGTATGCTTACTCTCCTGAGATACTGGAGGACCTTATAGCAGGGGGGAATATGGGGCTTTTGAAGGCGCTTGAGAAGTTTGATTTTAAAAAGAAGGTAAAATTCGGGACATATGCATATTTCTGGGTGAAAAGGTTTATACTTAGAGCAATAATGAAAGAGTTTGAAGTTCTGAAAGTTCCTGAGAAAATACATGAATTTAAAGAAAAACTTGATAATTTAAAAAGAGAATATGAACTTAAATATGCAAGAGAACCGACTGATGCAGAAATAGCAAAGGAATTGAAACTTCCTGTTGAAATGGTGAGGAAATTGAAGAAATATTCTGAGCAGGTGAGGGTTATATCTTCTGATTTCTATAATGGTGAGAAGGAGGCTGATCTTTTTGAAATAATCAAGTTTAAAGAAGGGGAGGAAGCAAACTTCTGGAAGATTTTGAGGAATAAGGATATTCTTGAGAAGATTTTTGAGAATTTGAAGAAGAAAGAGAAGAAAGCAAAGATAGATAAATGGTTATGGGTTTTAAAATTACATTATGGTCTGGAAAACGGAGTTACATACAGTTATAAAGAGATAGCTGAAAAACTTGGAGTGAGCCGTCAGAGAGTCCATCAGATAATAAAAATGTGTGTTAAGAAATTACAAAAAGAATGGGAGGAGATGAAAAATGAAAAACTTATCGAAACTGATACGAGAGATTCCTGATTTTCCAAAAAAGGGAATACTTTTCAGAGACATAACTCCATTGCTCAGTGATGGGAAAGCATTCAGAGAAGTGATAGAGATTTTTAAAAATCAATGTCCTGAAGGGATTGAGAAAGTTGTTGCTGTTGAGTCAAGGGGTTTTATATTTGGAAGTTGTCTTGCATACTCTCTCGGTGTTGGTTTTGTTCCTGTAAGGAAGGCTGGGAAACTCCCATATAAAACATTAAGGGTTGAGTATGACCTGGAATATGGTAAGGATGTTCTTGAAATGCATGAAGATGGAATTTCAAAAGGGGAGAAAGTTGTTGTAGTTGATGATCTGCTTGCAACAGGTGGAACTGCTCTTGCATGCTGTCAGCTTGTTGAGAAATGTGGCGGGAAGGTGGAGAAAATTCTATTTCTCATAGAACTTGCTGAATTGAAAGGGATAGAGAAACTTAAAGGTTATGATGTTTTTTCAATCCTTAAACTTTAAATAAGATTATTCTTTATCATATACTCGGCTATCTGGATAGCATTTAATGCAGCGCCTTTTCGTATATTATCTGATACAACCCACATATCAATGGAATTTTCAAGTGCTGGATTTTTTCTGATTCTGCCAACAAAAACCTCATCTTTCCCTGAAGCCATAATTGGGATTGGATATAGGGAGTCTTCTGGTTTATCTATCACTCTGATACCAGGGGAGTTTTTAAGAATTTCCCTTACTCTTTCAAGTGATAATTCTTTTTCAAATTGAGCAGTTATACTTTCACAATGGCTGTTAAATACAGGGACTCTCACACATGTTGCAGATATTTTCAATTCTGGCATCTCAAGAATTTTCCTTGTCTCTTTTATCATCTTTTCCTCTTCAGTAAAATATCCTCTGAATTTCTCAGATAAATTTCCTATCTGTGGGATAACATTGAAAGCAATCTGGTATGGATAAACTTCCTTTTTAATCTCTTCTCCTTTAACATAAGCATTTATCTGGTTTTCAAGTTCTTCAACTGCTTTTCTCCCTGTTCCGGAAACTGCCTGGTATGTTGAGACTATAACCCTTTTTAATGTAAATTCTTTGTGTAATGGGAATAGAGCCATAACCATCTGGATTGTTGAACAATTTGGATTTGCAATAAAACCCTTATGTTTTTTCAAATGGTGAGGATTAACTTCAGGAATTACAAGAGGAACCCTTTCATCCATTCTGAAATCAGCACCATTATCTATTACAATACAACCTTTCTTCACCGCTTCCCATCCAAATAATCTGCTTGCTCCCTTTTCTCCTTCTGTTCCTGCAAAAAATGCTATATCAATCCCATCAAATGAAGATATTTCTGCCTTCTCAATTTTAAATATTTTCCCTGCTATTTTTTCTTCCCTCTCCCTTGTTGCAATGACTTTTAAATTTTTAAAAGGGAAATTCCTTTCAAACAGTATTTCCACCATCTTCCTTCCCACCATACCGGCACCGACCACACAGACATTATATTTTTTCATCTGCTGTTCAATATTGATTTTGATATAATACCCGCAACTACTGCCTTAATTATATCGTAAGGGATAAAAGGTAATACACCGAGATAAAAACTTTTCAGAAGAGAAATTTTTAAATAGATGGAGAGCCATAACATTCCTGAAAGATAGATTATAAATATGCCTGAAAGCATAATGAAAATTATACCTGTCAATGTTTTCTTCCTGTTCTCTATGGATTTACCTATGAAGTAAGAGGCAATTACAAATCCAATGATATAACCGAAAGTCGGCTTAAAGATCCCATAACTTCCAGCATAAAACCATCTTATTCCCAATACTCCACCTGTCATATAAAATGCCTGACTCAAACATCCAAAATTTTTACCGAGAAGGATTCCAGAAAGCAGGACAACAAATACCTGCCCTGTAACTGGAACAGGAGTATAGGGAAGTTTTATATAAATCTGTGCTGAAATCCCTGTCAGAATGGAAAATAATATTGAAAGAGATAATTTCCATGCAATACTTAACCTTTCAACCTTCCTGAAATACAATTCCCATAATTTATTCCATACCCTTACCATATTGAACCCCTCTTCTATTGAGTTATAATTTTAACATATGGAAATATTGAAGAGAAAATTTTTTGAAAACAGTCCAGAAATTGTTGCGAGAAGACTTCTTGGGAAAATCATTATAAGAAAGGAGAAAGGCAGAATAATTTCAGGTAAAATAGTTGAGACTGAATGTTACTTTGGAGAAAATGACCCTGCAAGTAGAGCATATAAGAAGAAAAATTTAAATTTTTATAACAGGATGAAAGAAAAACCAGGGACTCTTCTTATTTATATGGTCCATAATAACTGGCTGTTGAATATAATCTCACACAGAAAAGGGGAAGTTGGAGCGGTTTTGATAAGAGCAGTTGAGCCACTTGAAGGGATAGATATTATGAAAAGAAAAAGGAAGACGGAAAAGATTGAAAATTTAACAAGTGGGCCAGGGAAGTTTACAAAAAGTTTTGGAATTGATAAAAGTTTTGATGGAATGGATATTACTGATGAGGATTCTCCGATTAAAATAATTGATAATGAAGAGAGTTTTAAAATAGAGACTTCTAAAAGGGTGGGGGTGAGAGAAGACCTTCCATATGATTGCAGATTTTATATAAAAGGGAATAGATTTGTTTCAAAGATTTCCTCACGCAGAATTTAATCTATCAATAAGTCTATATACTCTCTCAAGTATAATCTTATCTGCTCCAGGAGCAATTTTTGTATTTTCAGCTTCATATCCACCACATTCATATGCTTCAGATGTCGGGATATAATCTAAAGAATCGTTTGAAAGTGAGATAACCATTGTGAATTTGAAGGGAGAATATTTCTTTATTTCCATACCAATTTCAGTAAATATCTCTCCAGGAAGTCCAACAACAATTCCATTCCCTATTTTGAATATCTGTATCTCTGTTTTAACAAATTTTGGATTATATTTCCTTTTTGCTTTCTTCAAAAGAATTTTAAGAGAAGAGATTTTCCCTTTCTCTGCACAGAAAGAAGGGAAATCTGAATTTTCCATTTTTTCAATAATTTTTTCTCTTTCTTCAATCTCTTTCTTTATCTTTTCAGCAGGTGGTATTTGTTTCAATGGCAGGAGTATAAAGGATTTTAAAATTTTAAAATCCTCATCTTCAATCTCTTCTGCAGAAGATGATATTTCTATCACCTTTTTACCAAGGTATTCACCCATCTTTTCTCTTTCAGGGATTTCTCTTCTGAAAGGGACTATATTTCCAGCAGCTCCAAGTGTAAAAAGGCATATATTCTTTTTAAAATTTTCAACATATTCCATCATATATCCAGGATAATTGGAAGAGATGGAATAAAGACTGCTGCAATGGCATACAGGATGGCAGGCAAAATTTACCAGAGTCGCTATTGGTCTTCCATTTTTATCCTCAACATCAATAACCATTAAATCTTTATCTACTGGACCAAAAATCAAATCTTTTCTTCCCTCCGGATAATAAAAACTCATCTCCACTTTACCATCATGCCTTTTTGTATCTCTATTGTAAGATATCTTTTTATAGATTTTTTTCTTCCCAAATTTTATCTTTGCTTCTTTTAAATTTTCATATGAAGATAAAGCACATTCCACCATCTTTTTAATCAAATTTTCCACATAAGCCTTTACTTTTCTATTGTAAAAAGGTTTCAGAACTGGGCCATAGTGGGTATGGGATGCACATATGAGAATATTATCCTGGGGTATTTTTATTTTTTTATTCAAAATATCTCTTACTTTTTTGCTCAAATCTCTCGGTATCCCTATCAGGTCATTTGTTATAATGATAATCTTAGTTTTTGAAGATGATAAAATCAGAGATTTTGTGTAAAGAGGGTCATCAATTTTTTCACTTTTCTTTTCTCTGCATCCATATCCAGCAAGTGAAATTCCAGCAGGT
>QNCF01000073.1 GCA_003644395.1 Candidatus Omnitrophota bacterium | reverse complement strand
TATTGTATTCGGTTCAGATATTCCTTTCCTGTCACAGACTCATCAAATAGGGAGAATTATCTTTGCAGATATATCTGAGGAGGATAAAAAGAAGATACTTTGTGATAATCCAAAAAAGATACTTGGTAAATAAAGGAGGAAAAAATGGAAGAATTTAAAGTTATTGAGGTAACAGGATGTGTGAGTGAAATAACATTGAGTTTCAGCCGTGATTTAGATATAGAAAAAGCAAGGCAACCTGAAAATTATGTAATACAACCACCTGATATATCAAAGATGGAACCATTTGCAATAGGTAAAATTGTGAGGATTAAAGGACTTAAATTAAGAAAAGGAAATGAATATCGCATAAAGATATCTGATAAGATTACAGATACTGATGGAAATCCACTTCCTCCTGAAAACCGTGAAGTTGTTTTTACTCCAAAATATGTTAAGAGGAAGGTAAGGATTACAGTTGTCCAGCCTCTCTGGATTGATGAATGGATGAAATATTTCTATTATGGAGAAAGGAAAAACAAGCCTCCTCACCAGGCATATGCTGATTATATAAATGGATTTGTTGATGAAGCAGGGGAGATTAAAAGTGATATAGTATGCCTTCCAGAAAATCCATATTTTGACGAGAATCTCAAACCATCTCCTCCACAGACTATTCCTGGGCCATTTTACAATCAGATGGCCGAAAGGGCAGCAAAATATTCAATGTATGTAATAGGGTGTTATAAGGAAATTGTGGATGGTCGTATTTGTCGTTTTGCATTTATAATTGATAGAAACGGAAATTTGCTCGGTAAATACCATAAAGTCCATGAACCGAGCGGAATGGAAAGAGTTAAAAAGGGAGAGATAGGGCTCGGGAATGAAATGCCTGTTTTTGAAACTGATTTTGGAAAGATTGCTATTATGATATGTATGGATCAGGTAAGTGTAGAAATGCCGAGAATATATGCAGCAAAAGGAGCAGATATACTATTTTTACCTGATTCCACCGGTGGGCTGAGTACAGGATGTGAAATGAATGCCATGCTCCGTGTACAGGCATGGGCACTTGATAACTGCATTGTGGTTGTCCCATGCCGTAATGGAAGGCTGATTGATAGAGCACCGGGGCCATTTGGAAGAAGCTGTATCATTGACAGAACAGGTATAGTGATGGCAGATGCTGGAAGATATGATGGTATCGCTTCATGTATAATTGATCTTGAGAGGAGAAGACTTGTATATGGATATGGAGCAGCAGGGATTAACGATGCACACTACAGAATATTTATTGAACGCCGTCCTGAAGTGCTGAAAGAGATTACAGACCCAAAATTGAGGGGAAGATAAGTTTTAAAATTTGACACTTTCTTCCCATATGGTAAAATTAATATCCTGAAAACAGGAGGGATAAATGGGTGCTTTAATAGGAGGGATAATTGCAGTAGTTCTGGGAATAATAGGTCTTGGAAAATGGTGGACATTATTCGTTAAAGGATTAAAAGCAGCAGTTCCATTTTTACTTCTTGTCGGAGGAATTATTGCAATTGCAGCAGGAATAAGTGATATAAAGGATAGGCTGGAAGAAAAGAAAGAAAAGGAAAAAGAAAAGGAAGAGAAAAAAGAAGAAGAGAAGAAGGAAGAAAAGTAATATTATTTCACAACAATATTTATAATTTTATCAGGAACAAAAACTTTCTTTATTATTTCTTTGCCTTCAATCCATTTTTTAATCTTTGGCTCTTCCATAATTTTCTCAATAACCTCTTCCTCCTTCATTCCAGGGAATCCCTCTATCTTTCCTCTAACTTTACCATTAACCTGCACAACTATTGTGATTTTTGATTTCTTTAAATATTTCTCATCAAAAGAAGGCCAATGAGTGTGGAAAATTGAAAAATTCTCCCCAATCCTTTCCCACAATTCTTCTGCAATATGTGGTGCAAATGGTGAAAGGAGTTTTAAAAATACCTTCCAGCAATTTATCCCTGTATTTTTACTGATCTTTTTTTCTTCAATCAATTTTGAAAACTTATTTGTAAATTCCATCAATTTGGCTATTGCTGTATTTAAATGGTATTCTTTCTCAATATCCTGAGTAACATCTTTTATTGTTGAATGCAAAGTTTTTAAAATCTCTTCATCTTCAATACCATTTGTTTCATCATATTTTTCAAGTCTTGAATGCATATTCCATACTCTGTTTAAAAATCTCCAGCAACCTTCAATCCCTCTATCAGACCATTCCAGATCAACTTCTGGTGGAGCGGCAAAAAGGATAAATAATCTCAATGTATCAGCACCATATTTCTCAATAATATCTTCCGGGTCAACCACATTTCCTTTTGATTTTGACATCTTCGCACCATCTTTAATCACCATACCCTGGCAGAGAAGGTTTTCAAAAGGTTCATCAAATTCAACATATCCCATATCCTTAAGTGCTTTTATAAAGAATCTGCTGTAAAGGAGGTGTAAAATTGCATGTTCAATCCCTCCTATATACTGGTCAACAGGCATCCAGTAATTGACCTCTTCTTTATCAAAAGGTTTATCTTTCCAGTCTCCGGAAGAATATCTGAGAAAATACCAGGAAGAATCAACAAATGTATCCATTGTATCTGTTTCCCTTTCAGCAGGCCCACCACATTTTGGACATACAGTATTAACAAATTCTGGACAGTTTTTCAATGGAGATTCTCCCTTTCCTGTAATTTCCACATTTTCAGGAAGCATGACAGGCAATTCTTCTTCAGGGACAGGGACAATTCCACATTTTTTACAGTATATTATCGGGATTGGAGTTCCCCAGTACCTCTGTCTTGAAATGCACCAGTCCCTTAACCTGTAATACACTTTCTTTTCCCCAATTTTCCTTTCTTTAAACCATTTACAGATTTCCTCTCTTGCCTTTTGACTCTCCAATCCATCAAATTTTCCAGAATTTACAAGTATACCATCTTCTTCATAAGCTTTTTCCAGACTGGATGGAATATCTTTCCATGAAGGATTTTTAATAACAATTTTTACAGGAAGATTGTATTTTTTTGCAAATTCAAAATCTCTCTGGTCATGAGCAGGAACTGCCATTATTGCACCTGTCCCGTATTCCATCAATACATAGTTTCCAATCCATACAGGAATTTTCTCATTATTTGCAGGGTTTACAGCCACAATTCCTGTATCAACTCCTTCCTTTTCTGTGGATATCCTTTCCTTCCTGCAGATATTTAAAAATTTTTCTATTTCACCTTTAAAAGGAGATACCTTCAGAATTTTATTTATGACCGGATGGTGTGGAGATATAACAAGATAAGTGGCCCCAAAAATTGTATCCACCCTTGTTGTAAATATCTTCAAATCCTCATTTATCTCAGGAATTCTAAATACAACCTCACACCCCTCACTTTTACCTATCCAATTCTTCTGCATTGTTATCACTCTTTCAGGCCAGTTGCCTATCTTTGTAAAATCAAGAAGTCTATCAGCATATTCAGTAATTTTCACAAACCACTGCTCAAGTTCTTTCTGGACAACTTCACTGTTACATCTCCAGCATCTTCCATCTATAACCTGTTCATTTGCAAGGACTGTCTGACATGAAGGGCACCAGTTTACAGGAGAGAGTTTTTTATATACAAGGTTCCTTTTATAAAGCTGGAGGAAAAAGAACTGATTCCACCTGTAATATTCAGGATCACATGTTATAACTTCCCTTTCCCAGCAGTAAGAAATACCCAATCTTTTAAGCTGTTTCCTTATAGTCTCAATATTCCTGTATGTCCATTCCTTTGGCGGGATTTTCTTCTTTATAGCAGCATTTTCAGCAGGAAGACCGAAAGCATCGTATCCGATTGGATGCAGTACATTAAAACCTTTCATCAATTTATACCTTGCTATAACATCGCCTATTGTATAATTTCTCACATGCCCCATATGGATCTGTGCAGAAGTATAAGGGAACATCTCCAGAACATAATATTTCTCCTTATTTTTATCATACTTTGCAGCATAAATTTTCTCTTTCTCCCACCTTTCCTGCCATTTCAATTCAATATTTTTAAAATCATACCTTTCCATACTTCTCTCCTATTTTCCTCAATATTCTTAAATTCTCTTTATCTTTTTCTATTGTGGATTTTGGCGTCTCTATTATAAAAGGAAGATTCCCGAAAAAACCATCTTTTATAATACTTTCAAAACCCTCCATTCCTATAAATCCCTTCCCAATATGGTAATGTCTATCTTTTTTTGAACCACATTCAGTTGCTGAATCATTAGCATGGATTAAATGAATATACCCCAAAGGGAAATTTTTTTCAATTTCTTTTTTCATATTTTCAAGGCCATTTTGTGTATTTATTCTATACCCTGACTGGAAAGCATGGGCGGTATCAAAACATATACCAATATCTCCATCAAGTTTTTCAACTGCATATTTGAATTCTTCCCACCTTGAGCCAAGCAAATTTCCCTGACCTGAAGTATTTTCTATCAGAATCTTTACTTTTGCATCTTTAAATTTTTTCAAATTATTTACAAGTCTCTTCCATCCACTCTCTATACCTTCCCCTTTATGACTTCCAGGATGGATAACATAATAAGAAGCACCAATCTCTTCACTTTCCTCAATCTCTTTTTCCAGTTTTTTCATTGTGAGAAGAGAAATTTCCTTATCAGGAGATGAGAGATTTAAAATGTATGGCATATGTACAACAACCATCTCTATTCCCTTTTCTTTCAAAACTTTTCGGAATTCAATTATTTCATCTCTGTTTCTCTTTTTTATCTCCCAGCTTCTCGGATTATGCAGAAAAATCTGGAAACAATCACATCCAAGATATTCAGCAACTTCTATGGTTTTTAAAAGTCCCTCCCCAATCCATATATGAGCACCAAGTTTCACAGAAATATTATATAAAAAAATTTGACACCAATAAATATGGTGGTATATTTACTTGAAAAACAAAAGGAGGAAAGAGATGAAAATAGCAAGCCAGTTACATTTATTGCCAGGTTCAACTGTTCTGGAAAAATTTGAAAAGGGTAAAGAGATTGGATTTGATGGAATAGAGGTCTGGGGGAAAAAGCTGATAGAGGAGCCTTCAACTGTTGATGAGTATTTAAAAGCATCTGAAAAATCAGGATTGAAAATTTCAACCATCTGTGCAGGATACAGAAATTTCCTCCTTGATGGAACACGCCAGGAAAGGGAAAGAGCAAGAGAAGATATTAAGAAATTGTTACAGATAGGAAATGCTTTTAAAGCAATCGGTCTTATCGTTGTTCCTGTTTTTGGGCCACCAAAAATACCAGACCTTTCTCCATATAAAGATGTTATTTCTCTTGAAAAAGAATTGCTGCTGTCACAACTTTCTGAAATTGTTGAAGTGGCAGAAAAAAATAAATGTGCAATCCTTCTTGAACCACTCAACAGATATGAAACACATTTCATAAATAGACTTGAACAGGCTGTTGAATTCTGTGAAAAGATAAAAAGTCCATACCTTAAAATAATGGCTGACTTCTTCCATATGAATATTGAAGAGGCAAGCATTCCGGAAGCAATTGAAAAAGCAGGAAACTGGATTTCGCATGTACACCTTGCAGACAGCAACAGACTCCTTCCTGGTTTTGGACATACAGATTTTTCTTCAGGATTTAAGGCCCTTAAAAAAATAAATTTTGAAAATTATATGGCTCTTGAATGTGGAGTCCCTGAACCTGCTGAGGAGAATTTAAAAAAGAGTTTAAGATATCTCAAAAATTTAATCCAGGAGGTATAAAATGAGAATAGGTTTTATAGGATGTGGATGGATAGGAAATGAGCATATGAAGAGAGTTTCAAAAATAGAAGGGGTTGAGATTTCATGTATATGCGATATTGATGGCGATAAAGCAAAAATAGCATGTGAAAAATATGGAGGTAAACCATATACTGATTACAGAAAAATGCTTGATGAAGTTGAAATTGATGCCTGCTATATCTGTGTCCCACCATTTGCCCATAAAGACCAGGAAATTCTGTGTATTGAAAAAAATATCCCATTCTTTGTTGAAAAACCCGTCCATATAGACCTTGAAAAGGCGAAAGAAATAGCAGAAAAAATTGAAGAGAGAAAATTAATAACATGTGTTGGATATCAGGATAGGTACCAGAGAATAATTGAATATATAAAACCTTTCTTTAAAGAAAACAATCTCGGTTTCTTTACAGGATGGTGGGTAAATGGAATACCACAGGCATGGTGGTGGAGAAAGAAGGAATTATCAGGAGGTCAAATCGTTGAACAGACAACCCATATTTTTGATATGGCAAGATACCTGGTTGGAGAGCCTGTTGAAGTATTCGCAGTGAAAAGAAAGGGAATTGTAAAGATGGAGGGATATAATATTGAGGATGCTTCAGGTGTATCAATTTATTTTGAAAACGGTGTATTTGGAATTATCTTTTCTGGATGTTTCATGAAAAATGCTGGAAAAGCAGGATTAGATTTTTATTTCTCAGACAAGATAATTGAATACCAGGAAAGAAGAAGTGTAAAGATAAATTATGGAAATAAGATTGAAGAAATTTATGAGACAGAAGATTTGATAATGGCTGAAGATAAAAGTTTTATAGAAGCAATAAAGAAAAAAGACCCCTCTTTGATAAAATCTTCTTATAAAGATGGTGTGAAAACTCTTGCATTTACAATTGCAGCCAATAAATCTATGGAATCAGGGAAAGTGGAAAAAGTAAGGGTATAAGGAGGAAAAAAAATGGAAAAACTGAAAGTTGGAATAATTGGAGCAGGAGGGATTGCTCAATATGTCCATATCCCATCTTATCAGAAAATTGAAGGTGTTGAAGTGGTTGCAGTTTCAGATATAAACGAAGAAAAACTGGATTATGTGGCTGAAAAATTCAATATACCCAAAAAATTTAAAGACTGGAAAGACCTTCTTTCTGAAGATATTGATATAGTAAGTA
>QNCF01000072.1 GCA_003644395.1 Candidatus Omnitrophota bacterium | reverse complement strand
GAAAGTAAAACTTGAAGTATTAAAAGGGATAGACCTTGAAATTTTAAAAGGAGAATACTTATCAATAATGGGACCATCAGGTAGTGGAAAAACAACTCTTTTTAATATGATTGGAGGACTTGATAAACCAACTGAAGGGAAAGTATATATTGATGAAGTTGATGTTGCTCAATTAGATGCTTATGAACTTGCCTGGTTAAGATGTAGAAAAATTGGGTATATTTTCCAGACATTTAATCTGATCCCTGTTATGACTGCATTAGAAAATGTAATGCTTCCAATGATTTTTGCTGGAATGACAACAGATGATGCAAGAGAAAAAGCAAAAGGGTTGCTTGAAGTAGTTGGGCTTGGGGAACGACTTAATCATAAACCATTTGAACTTTCAGGTGGTCAGCAACAGAGAGTTGCAATAGCAAGAGCACTGGCAAATGACCCGGCGATAATCCTTGCAGATGAGCCAACAGGAAACCTTGACCTTAAAACCGGTAAAGAAATTATTAATCTCTTAAGAGAAATGAATAAAGAAAAAGGCGTAAGTATAATAACTGCAACTCATGATTTAAAAATGCTTGATGTTTCAGATAGAGTTATATGGTTAAGAGATGGAATAATTGAAAGAGTTGAAGATAGAGAGAATATAGATATTAAAGTTGGTGAAGTTGAAGGAGAAGAAGGAAGTTAATTTAATTTAATTTAAATTTCTTACCAATATTTTCAAAAGTAATTAGATAAGAGTTTTTTTTGTAATGAAAACAATTGTAATAGTTGATAGTTCTAAAGAAGTCCCTTATAGAAGAATTGATAAGATATTATTAAATTGTATCCAGCATTTTGGTATCTGGTATGAAATAATTGATTTAAACTGGGCAGGGATTTCCTATCAGGAATTAGAAGAAACTCATCTTATAATTTTAGGACAGGAAGGGATAATTTCTTCTCTTTCAGATGAAAGTTTTTCAGTTCTTTTAAAAATCGTTGAAAATGGAGCAGGACTTGTTATTCTGGATGGTTATTTAAATAAATACCCTGAAAAGATACTGAAAATCATAGGAGTTGAAAATTTCTCCTCTGGTAAAACAAATATTCTCTCATTAGAAAAGCACTGGATAACAGAAATGTCATCTGATACCGTTATTTTTAAAAATCCTGCTTTTCATTATTATATCCCACAAATAAAGAATTGCTGGAGTGTAATTATGAGAAATGAAAATGGGTATGGATGTTGTTTTTCAAGAAGTTATGGAAAGGGAAAAATTATTCTTTTTACAACTCTACCTTCTATTTTCCTTGATGAGTATATCGGACATACAGAAGGGCTTGATGGTGTTTTTTTTAGAAGTTTAATATGGGCTTCTAAAAAGCCATTTATAACTAAAACGATGCCCCCATTTCTAACAGCAAGAATTGATGATGTATCAGGTTCTGGAAGTCCTGTATGTAAACACAGAGAAACAGTTGAAGAATTAAAATATCTGGATATTTTGAATAAATATAATTTTATTCCAAATTTAGGTCTTTTCATTGATGATATTAAGGAAAGTGATGAGAAAAAAATAAGAGAAAAGTATTACGATGGACTTGGTGAATTTTCTCCACATGCTTTTTCTGACCCCAAAAACACCAATGAATTTCCAATTTATTTAAAACACAGTGGAGAAGAATTTTCAAAAGAAGAACTGGAAGAAAATTTTAAAAGAGTTGATATAAAATTCAGCAAAATTGGAATAAATATGTCAAAAACACTTAATGCACATTTTGGAGAGATAGGATTAAACACATTGCCTTTTCTGAAAGAAAGAGGGGTAAAGTTTTTTATGAACCCAATTAAAATAGGGAAGGCATGGAAAAACCCTGATTCAAAAAAATGGGACCTTAAACCGTATGGTAAACCTTTCTTTTCTCTTGATTATATACCGGAAGATAGTTACTTTTTCAATGTAATTTCCATCCCCCCTAAAATTGATATTTCCACTTCAACTCTTGATTCTGAAGAGCCAGATTTTGATTTCCTTTACGGATGCACAACATTCTGGAAAGAGAATAAAAAAGTGGAAATTGAGAAAGCAATTAAAAGAGGAACCATACAGATAAAAAGAGGCCTTGAAAATGGATTCTTTGGCTGTCTTATGACACATGAACAGAGAATATCCCATATCCCACTTGATGACTTTGAAAAAATAATTTCTGGAATTTATAGAAATTTAAGTGACATACCTTTTATTTCCAAAAGTTATGATTTTATATCTCAATATGCTGAAAGTAGGACAAACTATAAAATAGAAAAGATTGAAATAAATAATAAAATCTCCATAGTTCTTAAAGGTAAAAATAAAGTTGAACAACTCCTTTATCTCTTTACTGAAAAAAATTCTATCCCTAAAATAAGTTTCCTTAAAATCCCAACATTTGAAAAACAAATACTCTTAAACTTTCCCATTTGACTTTTTATTTTTCTATGATAAAAAAATAGGGAAAAGGAGAAGAAATGAAAAATATAAAAGTTGGATTTATTGGTTGTGGTAGTATTTCATATAGACATTTACGGCAACTTAAAGAGATTGAAGGGACAGAAATTATTGGTGGTTTTGACCCTAAAAGAGAAAATGTTGAAAAATTTATTTCCAGAGCAGGAGAAGGGGAAATTTTTGATAATGAAAAAGACCTTATTGAAAATGTTGATGCAGTTGTAATCTGTTCTCCCCATACATTCCACCTTCCCCAGATTAAACTTGCTCTTGAAAATGGAGTTGATGTTCTTGTTGAAAAACCAGCGGTTGTTACTCATCAGGAGGCGGTTGAACTGAAAAAAATAATTGAGAAAACAGGAAAGAAAGTTGTTGTTGGTTATCAACGGCATTATATGGAATTACCTTTATCTGTTAAAAAGATTGTTGAAGAAGGTAAAATTGGAAAAATTATTTTTGTAAGTGGATTTCTCGCACAGGACTGGATAAATGGAATTAAGAAAAGTGGAAGGATATGGAGATTTGACCCACAACTTTCAGGAAAGGGACAATTAACTGATTCAGGGTGTCACTTTTTAGGAATGCTTTTCTGGATAACAGGCCTTACTCCTGAAGAAGTTGGTGGCTTTATTGATTTTTGCGGAGGAAAAGTTGATATTAATTCTTCCTTTTCAGTTAAATTTAAAGAAGGAGTTCTTGGAAATTTTGGTATACTTGGTTTTGACCCATCATTCAGAGAACTTATGATGATATGGGGAGAAAAAGGAGTAATAAAATTGAGTTTATTTGAAGAGCCATATATTCACTTTAATGATAAAAAAGAACCAGAAGAAATCTCAATTGTGAAACCAGAAGTAAAAACACCAATTGAGGATTTAATAAAATGTATAAGGGAAGGGAAAAATCCTGAAACCGATATTTCTGTTACAGAAAAAGTCGCATTGCTTTCTGATAAAGTATATGAATGTTTTAATAAAGGCATAATTGCTAAATGTTGAGAAATATACTATAATAGAAAAAACATCTTTGAAAAAGCGATATTATTCAGAAAAAGGAGGGTATATGGAAAATCTTAAACTTAATTGTGAAAAAGTTGTGGATTTTATCATTTCAGTTCTCAAAGAAGAAATAAATAGAGGTGGCTCCAATCTGGCTGTTTTTGAACTTTCAGGAGGGATTGATTCTTCAGTTGTTGCAGCTTTATGTAAAATGGCTCTCGGGAAAAATAACACTTTTGGAATAATACTTCCTTATAAAGATACACCAAAAGAATCTGTTGACCTTGCATATAGTGCCGGGAGAAAAATTGGAATAAGATATATGAGATTTAATATAACTCCCCAGATTGATTATTATTACAGAAACTTCCCACAGGCAGGAAGAACAAGAAGACAAAATAAAATGGCGAGGGAAAGAATGAGCATACTTTACGACCTTGCTTTTCATTTCAATGGTGTTGTTGTTGGAAAAAGTAATAAAAGTGAAATCTATCTTGGAGAAGGGACAATCTATGGGGATTTCGCTTATGATATAAACCCTATAGCAGACCTTTATAAGACACAGATTTTTCAATTAGCAGAATATCTAAAAATACCGCAGGAAATAATAGAGCAGAAAAAAGAGATAAAAATTGGAGAAGAAAATAGTGTGCCCTATCAGATAGTTGATTCTGTTATTTATTATTATGTTGAGAAAGGAATGAAACCATCAGATATTTCAAGCACAATTAATCTAAAAGAAACAGATGTAAAAAAAATCATAGATAAAATAAATAAATCAGAAAATATGAGGAAACAACCTCTCATAGCAAAAATTCCTGATGAAATTAAGTATTTTAAATCTTAATAGGATATTTTTGCTCCAGTTTTTGTTCTTCTTATTGCTGTTTTAATTCTTTTCTTTAAGTCAGAAATGTTTATTGTATTTGAATTTTTATCAATCGTTAAATTTATAGAACTTCTTAAAAATCTTCCCTTTATGATGAACTGTTTTCCATTTTTCTCTCCAAGCAATCCTTCAATTGTAAGGCGATTATTTTTAACCATTATTTTCATCCCCACCTTCCCATAATAAAAATTAGAACTCCCAACCATTTTTACAGGATTCCCGCCAGCAAGAGTGGTAAAAAACTCTACGGCACCAAAATTCATAATCTGTTTTATCCTTCTTTTCCTTACAGAGACAATTTTGCTTTCAAGTTTATAATTATTATCTTCCATCTCAAAATTTCCACTTATATTAAAAATCCCTGAAATATAAATCTCTTCACTCAACTTTTTAACAAGTTTTTCTATATTTAATCCATCTATCAAAAAATTACCTTTAAAAAATTTCCCTCCAGTATAATTTATTTTTCCCTTTCCATCATAAAATAGAAAATTAATCTCCCCTTTTTTAAAAGAATTCAGATATCCATTTATTTTCTCAATCTTCAACTTTTTTAAGAAAACATAATCACAGGAAAACTCTCCTGGAAAAGTAAGATATAAATTTTTAATATGGTAATTTTTGTAATTGAAGGAATTAACAGAAACATTCAATCTACCAGATGTCTCAAGTTTTTTTTTACTCTTTTCACAAAAAAATCATCAAAATTAACTATACCACCTGTAATATCAATTTTATATTTTTTCTTTATTTCTTCAGGTAAAAGTTCAAAAAGTTTTTTTATTTCAATTTCTTTACCTTCAAAAGATAAAGAGAAGTTTTCATTATCTATATTCCCATAAAAATTTAGTTCTTTATTATCAATTAATGCCTTCCCTTCTTTTATCTCTCCTTTTTTCTCTGTCGGGAAAAAATTCCCTTTCAGAAAAACAATAACTTCTTCACCTTTTTGAACTTTAAGTTTTTCAATTTTTACATCAAAATTTATTTTTTGCTTTTTATTATTTTTTTGAGAGATAACTATATTCCCGGAAACAAGCCCTTCAACAGGAATTTTAAAATTGAAAAAATTTCCAACTTCTTTTATGTTAACTCTATCCACTGCTAAAACTATATTCTGTCCATCCTTTCCCCAGTTTTTTAAACTCCCTTTTATATTAAAATTTCCTATTTTTTCAATTCTTATATCTGTTTTTTTTATATTCACATTTCCGTTTTTTATATTCCCGGAAATTGTTCCTTTAATCGTAATTTCCCTTCCATTTTTCTGTTTTTTTATTTCTCCCGGTCCTGTAAAAGCAAAAGACATTCTTGTAAATGATGGTCTTATTCTTAATCTTCTCATTACCAGAGTAATACCATTCTTTATGTATGTTAAGTTCTTTACTTCTGCTCCAAAAAAGAAAATTTTTACATTCTCAATTTTGAATGGAAGTTTAGAAATCTTTCTATTTACAACAAACTCTCCTGTTTTCAGAAGTGCAATAACCAATACAACAATGGATAAAACAGAAATTAGAAGCCCTTTTTTCTTTCTCATTTTTTTAAATACTTATCAAAAAAATCAAATGCCATTTCACCTTCTTTTTAAAAAAGTATATATTAAAGTAAAAAAAAATCAAATGGAAGTAAAATATGTTCATACCTTGACAAATCTATTAAATTGTTTTTTAATTAAAATATGGTAAAAAAATTCAACTTCCTCTGTAAACCAGAAGTTTATTATGGGAAAAACTCTGTTGCCCTTTTACCTTCAATAGTTAAGAAAACAGGAAAGAAAAAATTACTTGTTGTTGTTGATTCAAACTTTTCAAAAACACCTTTCTTTTCAGACATTGAAAAAGCCCTTTCAGAGGAGAAAATTGACTATGTTGTTTTTGATAAAATTTCAGGAGAGCCCTCAACTGAAATAGGGGATGAATGTGCAGAATTTGGGAAAAAGAACAACTGTGATATTGTTTGCGGGATAGGTGGTGGAAGCAGTTTAGATGTAGCAAAAGCAGCATCTGTTTTGATTACAAATGGTGGAAGTGTTAGAGATTATCAGGGATTAAATAAGGTTCCAGAAGCGGGGCTGCCGAAAATAATGATACCTACAACTGCAGGAACAGGGAGCGAGGTTACTTTCACTGCTGTTTTTATAAGAAAAGATGAGAAAAAGAAAGGAGGAATAAACAGCCCATACCTTTATCCTGACTATGCAATACTTGACCCTGTTTTAACAATTTCTCTTCCAAAAGAAATAACCGCATCCACAGGACTTGATGCTTTATGCCATGCAATTGAGAGTTATATTTCAAAGAAGGCAAACTTCCTTTCTGAAACTATATCTTTGTGGGCTATAAAGTATATCTGGGATAATTTACCAGTTGCTTTTTCAAAAGGAGAGGACTTAAAAGCAAGAGAAAAGATGTTGTATGGAAGTTTTTTAGCAGGATTAGGGCTGGTGAATGCGGGAGTAACTGCTGTTCATTCAATTTCTTGTCCTCTTGGTGGAACTTATGGTATACCTCATGGAATTGGGAATGGTTTACTCCTTCCTTATGTTTTAGAATTTGATATTGAAAAGGATATTTCTTTTACAGTTGAAGAAAAACTTGCATCCAT
>QNCF01000071.1 GCA_003644395.1 Candidatus Omnitrophota bacterium | reverse complement strand
TCAACCATTCTTTCCCTTTCCTCTAACAGTCTTTCAAATAAAAATATGAAATTCTTTTCTGTATTTTCATTCTGGTATGCAACAATACACCCTCCATAATTTTTTAAAAATTCAGCATTCTTTCTCTGATGTCCACCCGCAAATGGATAAGGGATTAAAATTGAAGGTATTCTATTTGCAACCAGTTCTGTTATGGTTCCTGCTCCTGCTCTGCATATTGCTACATCTGCCACACAATAAATTTTACCAATTTTATAACAAAAATCAAAAATTTTCCCTTTCACCCCTTCCTTTCTATATATTTTTTCAACAATCTCTTTATCTCTTCCTGCAATATGGATAATCTGGAATTTTTTAAAATATGATATATTCTTGATGATAAGTCTGTTTATAAAACTTGCCCCCTGACTACCTCCCATAACAAGCACAGTAATTCTATCATTCTGTAATCCAAATTCTTCAATTACCTCTTCTCTTTTATAAATCTTTCTGTGTTCTTTCAAAACTGGCATCCCTGTAATCACACACTTTTTAAAGGGTAATCCATTTCTATTTGGGAATGTGAGAGCTATTTTATCAGCAAAGACTGATAAAATTTTTGTTGCCTTCCCAGGGATAAAATTCTGTTCATGGAGAAGAATTTTCCTTTTTAAAATTTTTGCTACAATGATTAATGGGACAGAAAAGTAACTCCCTGTACCAACAACGATTTTTGGTTTCTCTTTTATAATTAAATTGAAAGAAATAATGCAGACATATCCAAATAAAAAGGGAAAAATTAAAAGGTTCCTTTTTGAAAATTTTGCTTCTGGAATAATTTCAAAAGAAATCTTTTTCTTCCTTAACCATTTTATTAGAGCCTCTCTCTCTGGAATTATAAATTTTCCATTCAAAGAGGTCTTTTCAAAAATTTCTTCTGCAAGAGAAAGAGCAGGAAAGAAGTGTCCTCCTGTTGGGCCTGTGATGAAAAGTATATCTGTTCCCTTTCCCATTTTAACTTCCTTATTATACAATTATTCATATGGGAAAGAAAAAAGCAGTTGGCCTTATATCTGGTGGACTTGATAGTGTAATCGCCATAAAGTTAATGCAGGAACAAAATTTTGAGGTCATCGGTGTTTATATTCTTACACCTTTTATCTCAGGATTTGGAGAAAAACAGATAAAAAATTTAAAGAGAATTGAGAAAGAGATGGGATTCAAATTGAGAATTATAGAGGTTGGGGATGATTATTTTGAAATTGTTAAAAATCCAGAATTTGGATATGGGAAGAATTTAAATCCATGCATTGATTGCAGGATATATATGTTAAAGATAGGGAAAAGGATTATGGAAGAGGAAGGGGCTGAATTTGTCTTTACAGGGGAAGTTCTTAACCAGAGAGGGAAATCCCAGACAATTAACAGTTTGAAAATAATAGAAGAGAAATCTTCCCTTAAAGGTAAACTTTTAAGACCGCTTTCTGCTCTCCATTTACCAGAAAGTGATGTTGAAAAGGAAGGGATAGTGGACAGAAACAAACTTTTAGGGATAAAGGGGAAAGAAAGGAAGATACAATTTTACATTGCTTTTGAAAAGGGATTGAAATACTTTGAAACTCCTTCTGGCGGATGTCTTCTTACAGACCCTCAATATTGCAAAAGATTGAAAGATTTATTCATTCATAAGGAAAAACCATCAAAGAAAGATTTTCTTCTTCTGCAGATTGGAAGACATTTCAGAATCTCCCAGGATACAAAACTTATCATTCCAAGAAATGAAATGGAGAGAAAAAGGATGGAGAATTTTATAGAAAATCATGACATCCTCATTACCGATGAAAATTCTCAATTACTCGGGCTTCTGAAAGGGAAATTGGAAGAACTCGCCTTCCAGATTGTCTCTGCTTATGATAGAAAAAAAAGGATATATCTGGCAAAGTATCCTGATGGAAGAGTAATAGAGAAAAGAATAGTTGGTAAGGAGAACAAAATATTCTTCCATAAATTCCTCATTTAAAAATGAGAAGATTTTACAGAGCAGTATGTAATCCGAAAGGTCTTGTGAAATTCAGAGTCACGATTGAAGAAAGTGACCTATTGATAATTGCAGAGAAAAATCTTAAAAAAGAGGTAACCGAGGAACTCAAAAAGCAGAGGGAAATTCTAAAAGAATTTATAAGAGAAAATCCTGAATTTTACTATACCTTTTCGCCATTAAAAATTAACTCTGAAAAGGAAATTATAAGACTTATGAGTGAATCTTCACTTCTAACAAAGACAGGGCCGATGGCTTCAGTAGCAGGAGCAGTTGCTGAAATGATAGGAAAGAAATTGCTTTTATATTCTTCGGAAGTAATAGTGGAAAATGGAGGGGACATTTTTTTAAAAATGAATAGAGAAGCCACTGTGGGGATATATGCTGGAAATTCTCCTTTTTCAATGAAAATAGGAATAAAAATTCCTCCTTCTGAAACTCCTGTTGGTATAGCCACTTCCAGTGGAAAAATAGGCCATTCTTTCAGTTATGGTAAGGCAGATTCAGTAACTGTAATTTCTTCATCTTCAACTTTCTCAGATGGAGCAGCCACCTATTTTGGAAATATTGTAAAAGAACCATCTGATTTTAAAAGGGTAAAAGAAGAACTTTTAAATTTCCCTTTTATCAGAGGAATACTCGTAATTGTTGGAAAGGAACTTTTTGTATGGGGGAATATAGAACTGGTCTCTTTACAAGATTAATAAGCAAGAGGACAACTTTCGGCTGGATTTTCCTTATTCTTGTTGCTATTCTGGGAAATGGGAAAATTCTGCATTTTTTTTGTGGTTTACCTTTTGTTTTATTCGGTGAGTATATAAGAATTCTTTCTGCAGGAATAATAAAGAAAAATGAGGTACTTGCTAAAGAAGGAACTTATGCTTTATGCAGACACCCTCTTTATTTCGGAAGTTTCCTTATATCTTTTGGACTTGCGATTATGAGTAATAATTTATTTATCTATGCTTATTTTGCAATATTTTTCCCGCTTTTCTATATACCAACAATTTTAAAAGAGGAAAGGTTTTTAAAAAGTAAATTCGGAAATGAATTTGAAAATTACAGGAGAAATGTTCCTGTTTTTTTCCCGAAATTAAAGCCATTCGGATTTAAAAATTTCTCCTTCCACCAGTTTAAAAAAAATAAAGAACATGTTAACTGCCTTATGATAGGAATTCTGATTATCATCCTTTTAATAAAATCCTGTAATAAATTTTAGAAGTATACCGATCCAGCATATAAGAAGTGCTACAATTGTAGGTAAGAAACTGAGTTTAAACCATCTTCCCCATCCTATCTTTATATCCTGATTTTCAAGGAAACAATATGCCACTACATTTGCACTTGCTCCGATTGGGGTAAAATTTCCACCTATATCAAGCCCAAGACTTGAAGCCCAGACAAGTATCGTAAAACTGTATGAAAGGTGAGGTAAGAGATGTTTAATAAGATATCCAATACTCATAGCTTCGGGTACATTATCAATAAATGCACTTGAAAAAGCTCCGAGCCATAATAAGAGTGAACTGATTTCTATTCCATTTGAAGAAAATTTCCCAATTTTATAAGCCATCTTTTTAATTACAAGAGTCTTTTCAAGGGCTCCTACTACTGCAAATAAACTTATGAAAAAGATTATTGTTTCAATATCAATCTCTTTCAGAATATTTTTTAATTTTGGATAACTGCCTCTAAAGGAAAGAACTGCAAATGGAGGGATTACTCCACATAATCCTATACTTAGAGGAAGGTATTTCTTGATAAAATCTCTCAATATTAAAAGAACTACTGTGAAGGAAAGGCTGATGATTCCAAGTTTAATAAGGTATCTATCTTCTATAGCATCTTCAGGTACAAGACAAGCAAGTTCTTCTTTATTTATCCTGCTTTTTGCTTTAAGAATATTTCCTTTATTCATATGGTAAAAGATTAGTATTGCCCCAGCCCCTGAGATTAAACTGAGAATGTAGTTATGGATAAAAAAATCGGTAAATCCAAGTCCAAATTTTGAACCAAGAATTACATTTGGCGGGTCTCCCATTAAAGTCCCTGCTCCTCCAATATTTGCAAGACATGCTTCAGCAATCAAAAATGGCACAGGGTCAAATTTCAAAACTTTACTCAATCCATAAGTCAGTGGAGCCATGAATACAAGGAGAGTAATTGAGGAAACAAAACTTGAAAGAAACCATGAAAGGACTGGAAAAACAATGAGAATTTTTAAAGGGTCATAATTCACCTTTTTTGCAATTTTCAAAGAAAGATAATTGAAAAAACCTGAAATTTCAAGGATTTTAACTGTTATAAAAGTTCCGAATAAAAAACCTATCGTATCCCAGTCTATATATTGGAGAACATCTTCTGGAGTGTATACTCTGAAAAATACAAGGAGAATAACTCCTGAGATTGCAATGTACATCTTGGGAATTTTCTCAAGCGCTATAAAAATATAAACACCAGCAAAAATAACTATACTTGCTATTGCATAGAAATCCATTTTACCTTATCAGTGCTTTACAGATTTCGTTCCTTCCAATATAACCGATCGGTTTTTTTCTATCATCCACCACTATCAATCTGTGGACATTTCTTTTTTTCATCAAAATCATCGCTTTTATTATAGAATCCTCCTGTTTTACTGTAACAACATCTCTTTTCATGATGTCTTCTGCCAGTATGAGAGGTGATATACACTCCAGTTCTTCAAAAAATTCTGAAAAAACATCAACAAGAAAATGTAATTTCTCCAGCAATATCGCCTCTTTTTTTGAAAGAATGAGATTTTCCAGTATATCTTCCAGTCCAACAACTCCAATAAGTTTTCCTTCTTCATCCACAACAGGCAAAATATTGTGTTCAGAGGATGAGAAAATATTCAGAATTTCTCTGATAGAAGTATTTTCATTCAATATTGGAATTTCTCTCACCATATAATCTTTTACCCTTTTCATATTGTCTTCCTTTTTCTCTATTTTAAGATTTTTAAAAAGATTTTAAAAATTTCATTTGACATTAAATTTTTTATGGGTAAAATTGTAAGGAAAATGGAAGTAACATTAAAAGAATTGTTAGAAAACGGGGTTTATTTCGGGCATCCAACAAGGCAGTTTGACCCGAGGATAAGGCCATTTCTTTATGGAAAGAGGCAGGGGATATATATAATTGATATTGAGAAAACTCTTCAGAAACTTAAAGAGGCTGCTTCATTCCTCAAAAAAATTGCTTCCCAGAATAAAATAATTCTCATTGTTGGGACAAAAAAGCAAGCTCAGGCTATTGTAAAAGAAATTGGAGAAAAATGTGACCTTCCTTATGTAAATTACAGATGGATTGGAGGTACTCTCACCAATTTCCAGACGATACGGAAGAGAATAGAAAGACTTGAAGAAATTGAAGAGATGGAAGAAAGTGGAAAACTGGATCTATATACAAAGAAGGAAAAAGCGATGATACTGAAAGAAAAGGAAGAACTTATAAAAAAATTTGGAGGGATAAGGAAAATGAAAGAATATCCCGCAGCTCTTCTTGTGGTGGATGTAAAAAGGGAAGCAAATGCAATTAAAGAAGCAAAAAAACTTGGAATCCCTGTTGTTGGAATTGTTGATACAAATGGGAATCCTGATTCTGTTGATTATCCAATCCCTGCGAATGATGACGGTTTAAAATCTTTAAGATTAATTTTAACAAAACTTGGAGAAAGTATCCTTGAAGGAAAAGCAGAAGCCCAATCCATGCCCGAAGTAAAAGGAGAAGAAAATGAAAGTACCGATTGAACTTGTTAAAGAACTTAGGGAAAAAACAGGTCTTGGTGTGATGGACTGTAAAAAGGCTCTGGAAGAAGCAGAAGGAAATATGGATAAGGCTATTGAAATTTTGAAAAGAAAGGGTGTTAAGATTTCTGAAAAAAAAGCTGGAAGAAAAACAAAGGAAGGTTTGATAGGTGCCTATGTCCATCTGGATGGGAAAATAGGGGTACTTGTGGAAGTAAACTGCGAAACAGATTTTGTTGCAAAAACAGATGATTTCAAAGAACTTGTCAAAAATCTTGCCCTCCAAATTGCTGCCACCTCTCCTTTATGGATTGATAGAGAATCTGTACCTGAAAATGTAATAGAAGAAAAGAAAAAGGAAATTGAGGAAGAATTCAAAGACAAACCAAAAGATGTGATTGAAAAGATAGTAAGCGGAAAAATGGAAGAATTTTTTAAAGAGAAAGTCTTGCTTGAACAGCCTTTTATAAAGGATGAAAATATTACAATAAAAGATTATTTAACATCAAAGATTGCAAAACTTGGAGAAAATATAAGAATAAAAAGATTTGTAAGATTTGAAATTGGAGAATAAAAATTAGGAGGTGAAAATGGATTTTGAATTAGGGTATCTTCTTGCACTGGTGGTTGTGGGGATAAGTTTTCTTGGATTCATACTTGCTATGATGGTTGACGAAGTTAATAAGAAAAAGGGAATTATCACATTTATTCTTTCTCTCATTCTGTTCGGATTTGGGGTTTATTACTATTATGTTGTTGGACAGTGGCAGAAGATGAAAGGTGGGCCAAGTCCAAATAAGCTGAATTATTATCTCCATATTTACAGACCATCTGCCCTTCAATCTATTCCGATTGAAAAAAAGTAATTTTAGAATTTGATGAGAAAAAAGATACTTGTTTTAATACTTTTATTTCTCGTTTTCTCCCTCTCTGCTGAGAGTGGGAATGAGGGAGCTATTTTCTTACTTGATAAAGCAATCACAAAAATTTATCCATCAGGGAAAATAGAGACCATAGTCCATCAGAAAATTAAAATTGTTGGAGAAAAAGGGAAAAAATTTGCAGAACTTCAGATACCTTATGATAATGAAAGGCAGAGAGTAAGAATTTTAAAAGCCTTTACAATTACCCCTGATGGAAAGACTTTAAAAGTCAGCAGGAAGAATATCAAAGTTGTCACCCCTGCCCACCTTGCAGAATTCACACCACTTTATCCTGGAATAAGAAGTTATA
>QNCF01000070.1 GCA_003644395.1 Candidatus Omnitrophota bacterium | reverse complement strand
TGTCTGATGGAAAAGTGAAAAGAGAAAACCATTTATGAAAATTGAGGGAAATTTTGAAAATTTTTTCCTGAGGGAATTGTAAAAAATTCCTCTGAAGAGAACTTCTTCAAAAAAAGGAGCAAGGATTGTGCTTAAGAAAACAAGCATTATAATTAGAGTGAGGGATTCTGCCTTTATAAAAAGATAAAAAATTTCCTGCATTTTGATTTCCTTTTTGAGAAGTTTAAGTATGGAGTAGTTAAAAAATCCTGATATTACAAGAAGCGGAAAAATAAAAAAATAGGTTTTTGCTCCTTTAATTAAACTGGAAGGAGTTCTGAATAAAGTTCTGAGAAAAGTTCCATATTTTTTGAAAATGTATAGGAGAAAGAAGGATTCTATGAAAACAGTATTTGAAAATCCAAGCATTATCCTTTTTTCAACTGTGAGGGATGATTTTAAAAGGCTTTTCTCAATAAAAGAGATAAAACAAGATATAAAAAGGAGTAGTAGAATAAGCAGAGAGGAGGCAATAATGTCTGGTTTATTCTCCAATAATTCTGGTTTCTTCATCTAAATAAATACCTCTCAAATTCATTTCAAGGGCATGAGGAGATGGAGAAGCAGAGAATCCTACTTCCTTTTCTATTATTCCATTCTGAATTAATTCAACAAGATGTTTGTTAAATGTCTGCATACCTGATTCTTTATCTGCATTCATGGCAGGATAAATTTTACTGAGTTGATTTTCCTGTATGAGTTTTGCAATAACAGGTGTTACAATCATAATCTCACACACAGGGACAAGTCCTTCTTTGTCCTTTCTCGGCAACAGTTTCTGACAGATAGATGCTTTGAGATGGTAGGATATTATTTTCCTTACCTGTTCATGGCGATTGGATGGAAAGAAATCAAGAATTCTTGTTATAGTTGTAATTGCATCTACAGTGTGAAGTGTGGAGAGAACAAGATGTCCAGTTTCACATGCTTTAATCGCAGCTTCAAATGTATCCACATCTCTTAATTCTCCTATCAGTATTATATCCGGGTCTTGTCTTAAAACATGTTTTAAGGCTTCCCCAAAAGACGTTGTATCAAGTCCTACCTCCCTCTGGTCAATTATACACTTTTTGTCCTGGTATAAAAATTCAATCGGATCTTCAATTGTAACAATATGTTTTACTTCATGCTGGTTTATATATTCAATCATTGCAGCAAGAGTTGTGGATTTTCCACAGCCTGTCGGTCCTGTTACAAGAATTAGTCCTTCAGGAAAAAGTGATATTTTTTCAAGGACTTTTGGAAGGTTTAATTCTTCAAATGAAGGGATTTCTGTCTTAATTCTTCTAAAAACAAGTCCAATTTTCCCTCTTTGAAAAAATGCATTTACTCTGTATCTTCCAACTTCAACATCATCGTAAGCAAAATCATATTCTCTTTTTTCAAAAAATATCTCCTTTTGGAACGGTAGCATTATTAGATCTATAATTTTTGCAATATCATCCTCTTTAATAGCTCCATTCCAGTCATCCACTTCAACGAGGTCCTTTCTTATCCTGAATATCGGCTTTCTTCCAACCTTGAGGTGTAAATCTGAAGCATCTTTCTCTTTCATTAACTTTAACAATTTAATAAACTTTTCTCTCATTTCTCCTTACTCAACACCTCCTCCATTACTATCTGAGTGATTGAATCTTCTTTTATATTGACAAGAGGAGGAGCGCCATTTAAAATATTATGCGCCCTTTCCGCTCTATCCACTATAAGTTCATAAATGTTTACTTTATTATCAAATTTATCAAGAACTTTTAAATTTCTGTTCATATCAGGGTGATTATTACTGACTTTGCTCCATCACCTCTTCTCTGTCCTATCTTTATTATTCTTGTATAACCACCTTCTCTATCATTATATCTTTCTGCAATTTCTCTAACTTTCCTTGTAATATCCCGGTTATTTAGAAAGGAGTTTATTCTTCTTATACTGGAAAGGTCTCCTTTTTTTCCAAGGGTTATCAGTCTTTCAACAACTCTCCTTAACTGCTTTGCTTTTGCTTCTGTGGTGATAATTTTCTCATGGGTAAAAAGACTTATTGCAAGATTTCTCATCAATGCTTTTCTATGTCCCTTATTTCTTCCAAGTTTTTTGATGTCTTTTTTATGTCTCATTTTTTTCCTTTTCTTTTTCTTCTTTTTGAGAAAGTTCTGCAAAGGAAAGTAATTTATAACCTCTCTTCTTTAAGACTTCTTCTATTTCATTAATTGACTTTTCACCAAGATTTTTCATTTCTCTCAATCTCTCTACAGGAGTATTTATCAATTGTCTCAATGTTTTTATATTTCTTGAAGCAAGAACATTACATACTCTTGTTGATAATTTGAGTTCTTCAATGGGAATATCAAGTTCTTCTTCCTTTTTCTCTTCTTCTTTTTCTTCAACTTCTTCCTGTATCTTCTGCTCTTTTTCAATCATCTCAAAATGTTTTGTGAGAAGAGAAGTGGTATATTTGATACTTTCCATTGGAGAGATTGCTCCTGTTGTCCAGATTTCAACTATAAGTTTTTCATAATCAAGAAATTGTCCAACCCTTGTATTTTCAATATGGAAAGTTACCTTTTTTACAGGGCTGTATATTCCATCTATTAAAATTGTTCCAACAGGATAATCTTTCTTTATTAATTTCATCTTTTCAACAGGTAGATATCCAAATCCTTTTGTAATATCAAGTTCCATCTTTAAAGATGTATCGGGTGTTAATGTTGCAATATGGAGTTTTTTATTTATAACCTCCACACTCCCATCAGGTATAAGGTCTTCAGCACAGATTTCTTCCTTACCCTTAATTTCCACTCTTACAGTATGAGGAAAATCTGAAATGATTGGTTTTAGAAGAACCTGTTTTAAATTCAAGACAATTTCTGTCACATCCTCTTTAACACCTTTTATTGTTGTGAATTCATGTGGAACTCCATCTATTCTCAACCCGGTAATGGCTACTCCAGGAATAGATGAGAGAAGGACTCTTCTTAATGCGTTTCCAATGGTAACTCCATAACCTCTTTCAAGAGGTTCAATTATTAATTTCCCGTAATTTTGTCTGTATGTATCTTTTTCCCAGAAGAATTTTGAAGGAAAAACAAACTCTTTCATTTTTCCTCCTCTTATTTTGAATAATAGTTTACTATAAGCTGTTCGTCCACCTGTATTGAAACTTCTTCCCTTGTGGGGAATCTCAAAACTCTTCCTTCAAGTTTTTCTTTATCAAGTGCCAACCATGCAGGGATTAACTTATCTTCTCTTTCTTCAAGACATTTTCTGACAAGTTTCTCATGCCTGCTATTTGGTTTTACACTTATCACATCTCCAACCTCAACCAGATACCCTGGCCTGTCAACTTTCTTTCCATTCACAAGAATACCACCATGTGATACTATCTGTCTTGCCATTCTTCTTGAATGTGCAAAGTTCAATTTGTAAACCACATTATCAAGTCTTCTTTCCAGCAATTGGAGCAATATTTCTCCTGTTGTTCCTTTCATTTTCTTTGCCATTTCAAAATATCTTTTAAACTGTCTTTCAAGAACTCCATAGAATATCTTCACCTTATTCTTTTCCCTTAATTGCCTCCCGTATTCAGAAGTCTCTTTCCTTCTTATTATCCTTATTTTCTTTCTCCTTGGGTCAAGTGGACATTTATCAGTTTCACACCTTTTCCCTTTCAGATAAAGTTTTTCTCCATATTTTCTGCAGATTTTACATAAAGGTTTTATATATCTTGCCATTTATACTCTCCTTCTTTTTGGTGGTCTGCAACCATTATGTGGAATAGGGGTTACATCTTTAATAGAAATTACATTTAATCCTGCACTCTGTAATGCTCTTATCGCTGTTTCTCTTCCAGGGCCTGGCCCTTTAACTCTTACCATAACTTCTTTCATATTCAACATATTCTGAGCTCTTTTTGCAACATTTTCTGCCACCACCTGTGCTGCAAAGGGAGTTCCTTTTCTTGTCCCTTTAAATCCAACACTTCCAGCACTTCCCCAGAGAAGCACATTCCCTTCAAGGTCTGTAATTGTGATAATGGTATTGTTGAAAGTAGCTTTTATATGAGCAATTCCAGTCGGCACATTGAGATGTTTTTTCTTTTTCTTTGTATATTTTTTCTTTCCAGCCATTATTCACCTCTCTCCTTTTTTAATTTTTCTCTCAAAGCTTTTCTTGCTGCTTTATCTCTTATAACACCAACAGTTTTTCTCGGCCCTTTCCTTGTTCTTGCATTTGAACGTGTTCTCTGTCCTCTTACAGGAAGAGATAGTTTATGTCTTATACCTCTATAGCAGTTTATATCTATCAATCTCTTAATATTTTCAGAAATTTCCTGTCTGAGCTCTCCTTCTATTTTAAAATTCTGCTGTATATAACTTCCTATTTTTCCAATTTCTTCCTCAGTGAGGTCTTTTACTTTTTTATTCCCATCAATTCCTGTAGCTTCAACTATCTCTTTTGCACGAGAATGCCCAATTCCATAAATATAGGTTAACCCTATTACAACTTTTTTCTCATTCGGTATTTCAACACCCAAAATTCTTGCCATTTTACCTCCTTATCCCTGTCTCTGTTTATGTTTTGGCCCTTTCTTGGGGTCACTGCATATAACCATTACAACCCCTTTTCTTCTTATTATTTTACACTTAGGACATATCTTCTTTACAGAAGCTCTCACTTTCATTTTTTTCTCCTCTTTATAATCTCCTTATTATCCTTCCCCTTGTAGGGTCATACGGTGAAATTTCAACAATAACTCTATCCCCCGGTATAATTTTAATATAATGGAGTTTCATCTTTCCACACAAATGGGCAGTTACAACACCGCCATCTTTTAATTCTACCAGAAAACTTGTTCCTGGTAAAGCCTTTGTTACAGTCCCTTCAACTTTAATTTTTTCTTCTTTTTTCATGATATCAAATTTTTGTAAGAATAACAGGTTTTCCCTTTCTCACCCAGACAGTATCTTCAAAATGCGCAGATCTTTTATTATCCTCTGTTACAACAGTCCATCCATCAGACAATATTTTTATCCAGGGACTTCCTTCATTAACCATTGGTTCAATTGCTATTGTCATATTTTCTTTAAGTATTTCACCTTTTCCAGGTTCTCCAAAATTTGGAATTTCAGGATATTCATGTAAACTTCTTCCCACACCATGACCAGCGAATTCTCTTACAACAGAGAATCCATTACTTTCCACAAATCTCTGTATTGTGCTTGAAATATCACCAACTCTATTTCCTGCTATTGCCTTTTCTATTCCTTTAAGAAGAGCTGTTTTTGTAACTTCCAAAAGTTTTTCATATTTTTCTTCAACTTTTCCAACTTTAAAAGTATATGCACAGTCTCCATAATATCCTTCATAAATCACTCCAACATCTATCGATACAATATCTCCTTCTTTTAAAATTTTACTTTCAGAAGGAATACCATGGACAACCTCTTCATTTACAGAAATACATATTGATGCAGGATAATTTCTGTATCCTTTAAATGCTGAAATTACATTCTCTTTCTTCATCAATTTTTCTGCTTCTATTTCCAGCATTTTTGTTGAAATATTTGGTCTTATCATTTTCCCCAGTTCCATAAGTATATATTTGCTTTTTCTGCATGCAATCTCTATTTTTTTTATTTCTTCAATGCTTTTTACCATAATTTTTCAATTTGTGATACAGTTTTTTCAAGTTCCTGGTCACCCCTTACTTCTTTAAGAACTCCCTTTTCTTTATAATAGTCCAAAAGCGGGGCTGTTTCTTTTTTATAAACTTTAAGCCGGTTCCTTATAATCTCTTCTTTATCATCTTCCCTCTGGATTAATTTACCCCCACATATATCACAGATTCCAGGTTTTTTAGGGGGCATGTTAATTAAATGGTATATTGCTCCACATTTTTCGCATACTCTTCTATTAGCAAGTCTTTTCACAAGGAACTCATCATCTGCAACCAGATTCACTGCAAGCAATTTGTTATCATTTTCCAGTATTCCGTCAAGAATTTCAGCCTGTTTTCTATTTCTTGGATATCCATCCAGTATAAAGCCATTCTTGCAATCATCCATTTTAATTCTTTCCTTTATCACCTCTGTTACTATACTATCTGGCACAAGTTCTCCTTTTTCCATATACTCCTTTGCCTTTTTTCCAAGATGAGTTTCTTTTTTTACATTTTCTCTCAATATATCCCCACTTGAAATTAAAGGTATATTCCAGTTTTCACTCAATTTCTTTCCAACTGTGCCCTTCCCTGCTCCAGGAGGTCCTAATAAAATGAGAATTTTTCTCATTTTATTTTTGCTTTTTTAATAAATCCCTGGTAATGTCTTATAAGAAGATGGGCCTCTATCTGTCTTAAAGTCTCTATTAAAACTGAAACGACTATAAGAAGTCCAATTCCACCGAATAAACTTGCCACTACATAAGGAATTTTTTTATTGGTTATATTCATCAGAATATAAGGGAAAACAGCAATTCCAGCAAGCATAATGGAACCAGGGAATGTCAATCTATTCAATATCCTTTCAAGGTATAAAGTTGTGGATTTTCCCGGTCTTATCCCTGCTATAAACCCTCCGTATTTTTTCAAATCTTCAGCGACATTTTGTGGATTGAAAATAATTGCTGAGTAAAAATAGCAGAAAAATATTGTGAGCAGTGCATATAATATCATTCCTGTTCCACTTGCTGGTGAAAGAATCATCGCAATTTTCCTCATAATTTCATTTTCTGAAAATCTGAGAATAGTTGCAGGAAAGGTTAAAATTGCAATTGCAAAGATTAAAGGTAGAACTCCACCCTGATTTAATTTTATTGGTAAATAAGTACTCTGCCCTCCATATATTCTTCTACCAATAACCCTTTTTGCATACTGGATTGGAATTCTTCTTTCGCTTTCATTAAGTAAAATAGCTGCAGCTACTACAAAAAACATAAGGGCTATAAAAACAGGTATCATTATAAAGTTGATTGTTCCAGCCATTAAAAGTCTTTTCATATAATCAAATGCTACAGGCATCCTTGAAATTATGCTGACTGTTATAATAAGAGATATCCCATTGCCTATCCCTTTTTCAGTTATCTGTTCTCCAAGCCACATTAAAAAAACAGTCCCTGTTG